>CAZVSZ010000001.1:0-36369 GCA_964630095.1 uncultured Thermoplasmata archaeon
GAAAAATTAGAAATGGAAAAATAAAATTAACAAGGGAAAATATTTAATTGCTCTTTTGCTATGGGGAAATATGATAATAAACTGCAAGAAAATTGCAAAGGGAATTAGGGAAAACGCGGTTAGAGAGGCAAAAGGAAAAAAATTAAATCTTCACACAATAATTGCAGGAAATGATGAAGCATCGTTGGTATATGCAAAATCAAAGATTAAGACTCTGAGAAAACTTGGGATGGATGGAGAGATACACAATGTTGAAAATGAGAATGAAATCTTATCTCTTATAGAATCCCTGAATGAGGATAATAATGTCCATGGAATAATGGTTGAATTTCCACTCCCTGAGGGATATGATACAATGAAAATAAGGACTGCAATCTCTCCAATCAAGGATGTTGATGGTATGAATCCAATAAACTATGGATATCTCCTTCTGAAAAAAGAGATTCTTGTTCCAAATACACCAAGGGCTATTATAAAAATCCTTGAAACGATTACTGATTTGAGGGAGAAGGATGTAACAATAATAAATAGAACTCCTGTTGTTGGAAAGCCTCTTGCATTGATGCTTCTCAACAGAGATGCAACACCAACAATATGCCACAGCAAAACAAGGAATTTGAGAGAAAAAACAAAAAACTCGGATATAGTTGTTGTTGCAGTTGGCAGACCGGGATTTCTGAAAGAGGATATGGTCAGGGAAGGGGCAATAGTCGTGGATGTGGGAATAAATGTGGTGAACGACAAAATAGTGGGTGATGCAAAGTTTGAAGAGATTGAAAAAAAAGCGAAGATAACCCCAGTGCCCGGCGGAGTTGGTACGGTAACAACATCCTGCATGGTTGAGAATCTTGTTAAGGCTGCAAAATTGCAGGGAGCAATATGAAAATAATGATTGAGTTCTGGGGAGAAAACAGGTCACTTGGAATGGGAGAAATAAGGGGAATTCTTGAAGGAGAGAGAGAGAAATACAATATTGTGGAAGAGGATTTTCCCATTGTAATAATTGAATTAGATAACTGGAAAATATTGAAAAGGGCCGGACTTTTAAGAAGAATATCAAAGCATATAGATTCATCAGAAAAAATCCCAAAAATAAGTTTGGAACTGGATGATTTTGCAGTTCGTGCAAGAAGGTATTTTTCGCTCAGAGATATAAGCACAAAAAAAATTGAAGAAGACCTTGGAAGAATAATATCTGGCAAAGTGAATCTTAAAGAGCCGAAAAATATTGTAAGAGTGGGGGTTGCAAAAAGAATTCATGTTGGAATTGAATTATACCAGTTCAGAAGGAAGAATTTTGAAGTGAGGAAGGCAAAAAATTTTCCGATATCCTATCCAATTACCATGCATCCAAGGTTCATAAGGGCGATGATAAATCTCGCAAGAGTGAAAAAAGGAGACAGGATAATAGACCCGTTCTGTGGCATCGGAACAGTATTAATTGAAGCTGGACTGATGGATATGATTCCATTTGGCTCAGATTTAAGTGAGAAGATGATAAAAGCATCTGAAATAAATCTCAATAAATTTGGAATTAATGCAAAATTAAAGAGATGCGATATAGGTGAAATTGAGGGAAAATATGATGCTGTTGTAACAGACCCACCCTATGGAAGGTCATCCTCCACAATGGGTGAAAATTTAAAGAATCTGTATGAAAGGGCATTTAAAAAATTCTCAGAGATAAGCGATAAAGTTTCTGTGGTTCTCCCCAATGAAGAAGGCATCAGAACTGGAAAAAAATACTTTGAGCATTTTGAATTTTATCCGCAGAGAGTTCACAAATCCCTAACAAGATATTTTACATTTTTCAGCAATGAACATTAAAATTTAAATAGTATTATGGTTATAGATAATCCCTTGAAAGTGAAGGTTCTAGTTGTGGATGACAATACAGATTTGAGAAAACTTTATAAACTATTCATGAGTGATTTTGAGGTATTTGAGGCATCAAACGGGAAGGAAGCAGTGGAGATCTATGAGAAGAATAGCCCCGATATTGTTATAATGGACATAAAAATGCCTGTGATGAATGGAATAGAGGCAACAAAGAAAATCAAGGAGATTAACAAGAATGCCAAGGTAATTGGTGCAACTGCATATCACGATAAATATGCTGATGAGATGATGAAACTGGGAGTTCTTGAGGTTATCAAAAAACCATTTAAGATGAGGGAACTTGTGGAAAAAATTAAAAAATATGTGAATACATAATTTTTCCATTTACAATTGTAAGAATCACCTCTGCCTTTGATAAATTATCCAGATTTTTCACTGCAATTATATCTGCAATATTCCCCACCTTAATCTCTCCCAGCCTCATATCCATATATTTTGCGCCAAGAGTATAGGAGAGAATTGCATCATTTAATTTTATTCTCTGCATTTCGTATTCGCTTTCAACTGCCATTCTTATTCCGAAAAGGGGGTTCATTGGCATGCAATCGGAGCCGAATAAGAGATTTATTCCATGATTTAAGATTTTTCTGTATGGATTATTCTTTCTTAACCACTCTTTCCCCAACCTTTCTTCATACAATCCCCCACGCTTTGCCCATTTTAGAAAATTTGGCTGCATGCTCAGGGTGATATTTCCAATTCTATCAAGATATTCCTCTCTCACAAGTTCAAAGTGCTCTATCCTGTTCCCCTTCGTATCTTTGTACGCTTTCAGAACTTCATCTATTGCAAAATTCCCTATAGCGTGGGTGAGCACCATGATGCCATGAGAATTTGCATCTTTAACAATTTTTTTTATTTTCTTACTATCAAGCATCGGCTCAACTCTCTCACCATCTCGGTATACGGTAGCCGCAGTTTTTGCACCAATTGAGCCATCTGAGAATATCTTTAAGCCACCAATTTTCAAAAATTCATCACCAAATCCTGTGTAGAATCCAAAATTTTTAATCTTTCTGTATAAATCATGATAAAAATTTGCAAATATTCTGAGTTTCAAATTTCCCATTCTCTTCATTCTGAAATATTCTCTCAAGGTATCCAGATTTACAAAATCATGTATTGCAGTGATACCATTTTTCAGAGCGTATTCTTGAGCATAATTGAAATTAGGTTTTCCAATCTTAAGTTTTTTCATTATTTTCTCAATTTCTTTTTCTCTTATTATTCCCTCTTCAATATCAATATTAAATTCTTTCATTGCCTTTGAATTAAGAACCCCTAAATGCCCATCTTCCCTTATTAGAAATACTATCTTATTTTTGCAATAAGAATCAAGTTCCTCCCTGTTTAAATATTCTTTTTTCTCCCATATACTCTCATCCCAGCCACGACCGATTATTACTCTCCTTTTCCTGCATTCCTTTCCAATTATTTTCAAAACTTCATCTCTTTTCTTATTTGTCAGATCCAGAAAATCATGCATTAGAGCAATATTTATAAGATGTGTGTGTGAGTCGCAGAATCCCGGAAGAATTGTGGCTCCTTTCAAATCAATTCTTCTCGTAGATTCCGGTAAATTCCCCTTCCCTATTTTCTCAATTTTGTTTCCTTTTATCAGAAGATATTCTGCATCTTCCCTTCCAAATATTTTTGCATTGTAGAGGAGCATGGGGATTAATACACAAAGATTATTAAATTTATTTTTTATCCGAATAAAGTGCCTTTATCTGTTTCTCTCTCAGAGGCAAAGGGGGAGAACTGTTGGATCAGCACCTGCTTGAGGTTGTTGAAATATTCTATCAATTTCTGGCTTTATATTTATATGACCCGATGTATTTCATACTAAACTTCTTTTTTAAGATTTCTTTCAATTCTGGATACAAAAATTCATTTGGAAAAGTTAATATTGATCTTTCAAGATGCCAAAATTTAACATCTTTCAAAATGCCAAATAATACCTTATCCTTTTCTTTGGATTTTGCTTTTTTCCCCTTTTAAATCTATTGATAAGCCACCGAGCCGAATTTTGGACAACATAGAATATCCGAAATATATAAAAATTATAAAAAGGGTGATACTGGTGATTTCTTATGCTGTCTCTCAATCATTGCCATGAGAAGAGCCCCGCCTAAAAGAACCCTTCTGTCAAAATTCTGTGGCATGTTGAGAACATTGACTTCCCAAATATCCCCAATAATTTTGAATTTCTGATTGATATTTGCCACCGGCTGACCATTGAGATACAGTGTCATCTTCTCAGGAACAAGTCCTCCACCAGGTGCATACTTTCTCACGAGACCACGTCCCTTCTTCTCCTCTATTTCTCCTACAAGAGCATTGTTTTTATCGTAGATGCTCCATGCATCCCAGGCGAATGTTGATAAGCCAACCTTTCTTTTTATGTATCCGAGGATTTCATTGGTTCTTGAGTCTATAACTGCAAATTTCCCCCATATATCAATAATCTGTGTTTGCTTTATCCTGAATATTTCTTCTTTCATCTTCTCATCCTTGTAAATTCTTATATCCTCCTTCAGCTTGAACATCTTCTGCTTGCTGAATGCAAGCGTTTTTCCATTGGAATCTTCTATCCAGTACTTGTTGGTCAATGCGAGCACTTTCTTGCGAAGTCTGTAATAATTCTGATACCATATCGCTTCATTCATTATATCACCAAAGTGATAATAATCTCAAAGAATTTAAAATTTACCATCCTCTTCTCCTCCACAACTATTATTTATATGATTTCAATCTCCTCCTATGAGATTATTTGGCACAAATGGAATTCGTGGGAAAATAGGGGAGAGATTCACCGTGGATTTTTTAGTGAAAGTTGGAATGGCAATTGGCACAGCTCTTGAAAAAAATTCTCATATAATTCTTGGCTCGGATACAAGAATATCGGGAGATATGGTAAAAAATGCGGTCCTCTCAGGTATTTTAGCCACAGGTGTAAATGTGATAGATATTGGCATTGCTCCAACTCCCGCCATTCAATTATACACAAAAAATCATGGAGATTTTGGAATAGCAATAACAGCGAGTCACAATCCTCCAGAATTCAATGGTGTAAAATGCATAGCGAATGATGGAACAGAATTGGATAGGATGGAAGAGGAAAAAATTGAAAGAATATTCTCTAATGGAAAATTTAGAATTGCATCATGGCGAGATGTGGGAAATATTTATTATGAAAGCAATGCAAATCGTGAATATATAGATACAATAATTTCAAAAATAGATGCTGATTTAATAAGAAAAAATAAATTCAGGGTTGCAGTTGACTGTGCAAATGGTGCATCATGCTTCACCACTCCCTATCTTCTTAGAGAAATCGGTGTGAAAGTTGTATCAATTAACTGTAATCCAGATGGAACATTCCCAGGGCATCCAAGTGAGCCAAAAGAGAAAAACCTGAGAGATATTATAGAACTTGTGAAAGATGGGAATTTGGATTTTGGTATTGCTCATGATGGTGATGCAGACCGTGCCATATTCATTGATGAAAATGGAAGGTTTTTGCAGGGGGATAGAACACTGGCACTGGTTGCAGGAGAAATTGTGAGAAAGAAAAAGGGAAAAGTTGTAACGCCTGTGAGTTCATCCATGGCAGTTGAAGAAGTTGTAAAAAAATATGGCTCAAAAGTGATTTACACAAAAGTTGGTGCACCGATAGTGGCAAGAAAGATGATTGAAGTCAGTGCAGTATTTGGAGGGGAGGAAAATGGTGGATTAATATTCCCCGAGATGCAATACTGTAGAGATGGTGGCTTTGCAGTTGCAAAGATTCTTGAGATAATGGCAAGAAGAGGAAAAAAATTATCGGAATTAATAGACGAAATCCCAAAATTTTATCAGGAGAAGATAAGTGTTGAATGTCCAAATGAAATAAAGGAAACAGTGTTGAGAAAATTAAAAGAAAAACTGAGAGGAGAGAAAATAATTGATATTGATGGTGTAAAAATAATTGGCAAGGGATGGTGGCTTCTTATACGCCCCTCTGGAACAGAGCCAATATACAGAATATATGCGGAGGCAAAGAAAAGGGAGATACTGGTAGAAAAGGTAGAGAAGTATCGGAAAATTTTGGAAGAGATTATTAAATCAAATATCTAAATTGAGAACTTCCCTTGCATTCTGAATTATGAATTCTCTTCTCGGTTCAACGCTCTCTCCCATCAGTATTGAGAATAATCTATCCGCTTCTGCGGCATCTTCAATTGTTATCTTGACCAATCTTCTCTTTTCTGGATTCATTGTGGTTTCCCACAACTGCTGGGGGTTCATCTCACCAAGACCTTTAAATCTCTGTATAGTGCAATCTCCTAATTTTTTGACAAGCTCCTCCTTCTCCTCACCACTGTAAATATAATAAATATCCTTACCCTTCTGGATTCTGTAAAGAGGTGCCTGGGCAATGTAAATATGTCCCTTTTCAATTAATTCTGGCATGTAACGGTAGAAAAATGTGAGTAATAAAGTGCGAATATGGGCACCGTCAACATCGGCATCGGTCATTATTATTATCCTGTGATATCTGAGTTTGGAATAATCAAAATCATCCTTAACCCCTGTTCCAATAGCGGAGATTAATGACCTTATGCTCTCATTCTTGAATGCCTTATCAATTCTTGCCTTCTCAACATTCAGTATTTTTCCTCTTAGCGGGAGAATTGCCTGAAAATGTCTATCCCGGGCTTGTTTTGCAGAGCCACCTGCAGAATCTCCCTCCACGATAAACAATTCCGTCTTCTGTGGATCTTCTAAGGAGCAATCTGCGAGTTTTCCCGGCAGGTCAAGAGATTCAAGGAAATTCTTTCTTCTTGCAAGTTCCCTTGCCCTGCGTGCTGCAATTCTTGCCCTTGCAGCCGATATTGCCTTTCCCACAATCATTGTGCCAACATCTGGATGCTCCTCAAAATATTGATGTAGAAGTTTTGAAACTGATGAAAAAACAATTCCCTTTACCTCGCTGTTTCCTAATTTTGCCTTTGTTTGCCCCTCAAATTGCGGGTCCGGATGACGAACATGAAGAACAGCAGTGAGACCCTCTCTAACATCCTCTCCCTGAAGAACTATGTCCTTTGTCATTTTTTTCTCCCTTGCAAAATCATTGATTGCCTTTGTTAATGCACTTCTAAATCCCGATACATGGGTTCCTCCCTCAATTGTGTTTATCGTGTTTACAAACGCAAGAAGATTCTCCGATGTGCTATCATTATACTGCAATGCAAATTCCACAATTATTCCATTATTATTCTCAAATCCGTATATGATATCGTTATGCAGAGGAGTGTATCCCTCGTTGAGATACCTCACAAATTCAACTATTCCCCCTTCATAGTGAAATACATCCTTTTCTCCGCTCCTTTCATCCTCAAGTTCAATTCTAACACCTTTGTTAAGAAAGGCAAGATGCATCAATTTTTTTCTTATCACATCATATCTGAAATTTGTGGTTTCAAATATCTCGGGGTCAGGTTTGAATCTTATGTATGTTCCAGCATCATACCTGAATTCTTCCACAAAAGAATTTACCATTATTTTTCCAACTTTTGCATCTCCAATAATACGGACATTGCACATAGGAGTTCCACGAGAATACCACTGAAAATATATTTTTCCATCCCTTTTTATATACGCTCTTAACCATTCTGAGAGAAAATTAACAACATGAATTCCCACACCATGTAAGCCGCCCGTAACCTTATATGCTTTTTTCTCAAATTTTGCCCCGGCATGTAAAATTGTCATAACTATTTCAAGTGCGGATTTTCCCTTCTCAGGATGGATATCCACAGGTATTCCACGACCGTCATCCTCAACACTCACACTTCCATCATTGTGAATTATCACCACTATATTATGGCAGTATCCGGCAAGGGCTTCATCTATTGAGTTGTCAACAACCTCATAAACAAGATGATGCAACCCCCTCTCATCGGTGCTTCCAATATACATTCCGGGTCTTTTTCTCACTGCCTGCGAATCTTCAAGAATCTGAATACTCTTTGCTGTATATTCATCCATAAATGGTCATGGTTCTCAATATAAAAAGCCTTCTCTCCCCAAAAAATTGTTATAGAAGTTGATATTATCCACATTCATGGCAACGATAATTGAGAAGATTTTTAAGGAGCACACGAATGATGTTGTTGAGAGAGGAAGAATTGTCTGGCTCTCACTGGATATAATAACTGCAAGGGAATTTGGTGGACCCAATGTTGTAAAGAATCTCATTGAGAATTTTCACGATTATAAAGTTGCAAAGAGAAATGCGACTTTTTTCACATTTGATTTGAGTGTTCCTGCAAAAACATTGAAATATGCAAAGGCTCAGGATACATGCAGAAAATTCGCAAAAAAGGCGGGGATAAAAGTATTTGATATAAATCAGGGAATTGGAACACATGTCCTCATAGACCGTGGAATAATAAAGCCAGGGATGACTGCTGTTGGCACCGACTCTCATTACAACATTCTTGGTGCTGTAGGAGCATTTGGTCAAGGAATGGGAGATAAGGATATAGCGTTTGCCTTTAGAACAGGAAAAACATGGTTTGAAGTGCCAGAAACCATAAAAATAAATGTTGATGGTAAATACAATTTTCCTTCTGTTGCGAGAGATTTAACATTCAAGGTGATGGGAACACTTGGTCCCTCTGGAGCCTTGGGAATGGCAATTGAATATTATGGTGATGCCATTGAGGATTTGAGTATTGATGCCAGAATTACCCTCGCCTCTCAAACGACAGAGATGGGTGGTATTGTTGGGTTTTTGCCAGTAGACTCCAAACTCAAGAAATTCTACAGGGATAAAAAAATTGAAATAGGGGAGATAAAAGCGGACAAAGATGCAGAATATCGGGATGAGATAAATATAGATGTAAACAACTTGGAGCCTATGATTGCAGTTCCACCAAATCCATGTAATGTTCATCCCGCTGTGGAATATGAGGGCATGGAGATTGATGGGGCATTTATAGGCTCATGCACCAATGGCAGATATGAAGATTTGTTTATGGCTGCCAAGATTCTCAGGGGAAAAAAGGTGAAAGTTCCCCTCATAATAACTCCCACAACAAGGGATGTCTGGATTAAAGCAATAAGAGAAGGATTATGGAATATATTTGCAGAAGCAGGTGCAGTGCTAACAAACCCCGGGTGTGGTGGCTGCGCCGAAGGAATGCCGGGGCTGATTGGCGATGAAATATACTTGAGCACAACAAATCGCAATTACCCCGGAAAGCAGGGACCCGGAAAATTGTATCTTGTCTCTCCTGTTATTGCAGCTGCAAGTGCAATAAAGGGAAAGGTTACAATTCCTGATTCAGATTCATAATTATTTCTTCAATTATTTTCCTTTTTGCGTCCGTCCTGATTCCCTGAGATGAGAATTGAGTTTTATATGCCTCATATCCCATATTTTTTAATTCGTCAATTATTCTTCCTGGCGATGGTGTTGAGCATTTCAATTCACTTGCAATCTTCGGGATATAATAAAAAAGAAAAAATTTCTCATTTTTCCAGATTTCAAGATATTTTTTTATTTTTTTCTTCTCTAAAAGCCATTCTGGAATCCTTGCACTACTCAAAAATTCAAAATCATGGATGTTAGAGAGCCATAGAGGACCACCAAGTTCGCATTTTCCAATGCTTTTCATAGTTTCTCTTGCTCTCGTAACTCCTCTCAAAACACGGATATAAACACGGTAAAAATGCCCGTGCCATATACTGAAAACTGGTTTTATTCCCAAATCAAATCTTGCAGCCATCCTGCCGATATATCCAAGGAGAACACGAATTCCAATTTCATGAGATAAGGGAGATTCGGAATGAATATCCGCAAGATACCTTCTTTTAACTCTCTCATTCCTTCCTCCAAGAGTTGCTGTATCTGTTGCAGTTATTCCCGCTATATTTGATGAGCGTATTGCAGAATCAATGAAATATACAGGACTTCCAAATGGGTCAATATCCACATAATCGTATTTTCTCTCAGATAGGATTGAATTGACATCTCTGTTTGTTATTTCAACATCCAAATTATTTATCTTTGCATTTTTTCTTATTATTTCAACTGCCTTCCTGTTTATATCGTTGAGCGTTACTTCTTCCACATCATTCTCTTTTTTTATTCTCAATCCTCTTATTCCTGTGGCTGCAAGCCCATCTAAAGAGTTTTTCACATTCAGATTATGCAATAAAAATACAGTTGAATCCCTGTTAACTACCATAGCCCTATTATAAAATACCCCCTCAATCTTCCCGGGACCTTTTAAATTTATATTTGGCGCAAAAATCTTTATCATACCTTCTTCAACTATCAAATCTGCTCCCCTTTTATAAGTTTGACTATCTTAAACGGCAAAAGATTCCTGTTTATGGGAGTGACTTCAAGCATTCTTATATCGTCCCTTCTCCTAATTTCCTGCAAAAGTGGGTTTCTTGATTTTTTGTGAAGAGTGATTATGAGATGCTTATCCATGTCCAGAATATCACGAACCATATTTACAAATCTCTTACTCTCAACTTCCATCTTGCCAATTTCATCTATGACTATAATATCTGCCTTCTCCACAGCATCTTCTAAAGCTTTCAATCCGACTTCCTCAAGAACTTCAACTTTAATTCCATATTTTCCAACATGCTTCTTACTTTCAAAATCCTTATGTGCAAAAATCTTCTTTGTTTTGTTCATCCAATCGTACACATAAAATCCCACCCTTCTGTTCCTCTCCTTTACCTCTTCAGTTATCATTCCCCCTACAACATAACCTTCCTCTTCAAGAATATTTATGGTCTTTATTAATGTTGTCGTCTTTCCAACTCCCGGTAATCCACTTAACCCGATTTTAACATACATCTTCAATCCCCCCCATCTTTTATTTCTTTGATATACATAAGGGGATAATCAATCTCCTCTATGTATTCAAGTTTGCATATTGCAATCTTATTCTCGTATTGAACCTCCAGATCAATATCAAGCATATCCCCATGCAATGTCAGATATTTGTAAAATCCCTGCCTCTTTTTTATTCTCCTCCTGTCTATCTTGACCTTTGCATCCCTTACAAA
This sequence comes from uncultured Thermoplasmata archaeon, assembly GCA_964630095.1. Classification (GTDB taxonomy): domain Archaea; phylum Thermoplasmatota; class Thermoplasmata; order Thermoplasmatales; family Aciduliprofundaceae; genus CAZVSZ01. Next base: position 10,981 of record CAZVSZ010000001.1, read on the forward strand.
CGGCTGAACTTTTATGCTTTCCTCTATCGCCTTCTCAAGAGTATCAACATTCTCTAAACTCAAAGGTGCGCCAACAAATTGGTGATACACCGTCCCTAACTTTATTCCCGCTTCAAATGCAGCCCTTTCTGAAGAAGAGCACTTGAAATACTTCTTTGCTAGATCCTTTTTCCGATACATATTTAGAGGGGGGTATGTAATACACCAATATTATTATTTTCATCTAAAAGGTAAAGTCCGTAGGAATTCTCAATTTTATCTCTGAGAAGAATATCTCTTACATTTTCCATATCTGTTCATAACCTCAATTTATTTTAATTTTTCTTACAATGAGAGAACCTCATCTGGATTTTCTATCCACATTCTCACATATGAATTTATTCCAGCCAGCTCTCTTTCCACAGGTATGTCCTGCATTGCAGAAATAAAAATAAGGGAAATTAAATGAGTTCTTGCTGGAGCTTTCCATTCCTTGCCGCCTGCACTCTTTATGCCCTCTGCAAGTGCCATTAGCTGATTCTCCACATATTCACTAATCCACCCTACCTTTGTGTAATACCTGAGAAGATTTTTAAGGCTCTCGTGATTTACTTGCTGAAGTAGGTAACTGAGCCACTTCACCGCAAGCACCTGTGTTTTCACATCATCATTTATTCTCTCCAACATTTTTCTCCCTCACAGAGAAATATACTTGGTTGTGTATGTTGAGGGTGTGGTGAATTCTACAAGAGTGGGTGTCCCATGCTTGGGTATGAATTTTATCATTGTATCTGTTTGAGGCTCTAAATTGAGGCCTACCGCACTGGCATTGATGTATATTCTCAAAACATCCCCTGCGGTTATCACACCATCTCTTTCCCAATTCATCGGTGGCATATCTCTTGCAATTACAGCCCCGAAATGTTCTCCATCAAGCACCGAATAATTTGTTGCTGAGGCATTGTAAGTGAGTGTGGCGTCTGTGAATCCATCACTTATTTCAATAAGAACGCTATCTATGGCAATTGGTGGACTTCCAGCCATTAATCCAACCTTTATGTCAAGATAAGATATTGTTCTTTTGTATCCTGAGCCGTAAATTGCAGTAATCGTGGTTCCTCCTGATGGAGCTGTGGAATATTCAAGATGCACCGTTCCATTATCATATCCAACCCAACCGGATACACCAGAACCTGAAATTAACACAAGATTCCCTGTGCCATCATCAACAAGCACATTAGTTCCATCAGTGATTCTTAATGAGTGAGGATTTATGGGGTGGTGAGACATCACATGTTCAAATACCCTTGTGCTACCGTCTCCTGTTCCTATTGTTTCTGTGTATTTCACATCTTCTCTAACTCCCTGAACCGTTATAACTTTGAATCCTGTGGAGACATCCTGCTGAGCAATCTCTCCTGTTTTCACTGCCTGCTGCTGCAGCTGGTATGCTGTCTGTATCAGCACGGTTGCGGCAACGGCAGCCACGATAATCATGGCTATGAGGATTATCAGAGTGCCTATACCGAATTCGCCTTTTTCCTTGAAATACATTTTTCTCATTTTTATTTCTCCTGAGAGAGGCCCGTACCCACAGGTGATAATATATAGTTGTTCTCATATCTGAGAACAATCAATGATACTCATTGAAATTTTAAATAAGTTTTTATGTGGGTATCCAAAAAGAAACAAATCACAAAAAAATTGTAAAAAATTATACCCCATGGTATTCCCATAGGGATTTCTTGAACTTTTCAATCTCCTGTTCTAGGGAATTCAGAGTATCCTTATTAATCTCAATTCCTGCTATTTTCATAATGAATAGCAGGGATTTCAGATGGTCCTCTGCACTCAGTCTCCAGTCATCTACTTTCTTGTAAATCTTGGGTGAAGGCGGCTTTATTGTTCCCTTCGGTGTTTCAATCTCTGCTTCAATTTCCTCTTCTGGGAAATACCTTGTTACATCCTGAACTTCACCTCTCGCATATGCCATTATCTCAGATTTCACTTCTCTGCTTATCCAGCCAATGTCCACATAGTAATCCAGTAGCAAGGTAATCTTATCTCTTTTCACTCTTTCAAACAGGAACTCAATCCACCGCATAAGCAGAACTATTGTGTAGTAATCTTTTTTAATTTGGGTAAGAATTGGTGTACCAATTTTCTCTCTTTTCTCTGGCCTTGTAGGTGGTGGTTGTGCAATGGGGAGGTGAAACTCCTCTTCCACACTCTCCTTCTCTTTTTCTCCAGATTCTATATTCATAGCATTCTCTGGGATGAGTGGTTCATCCGTGGGTAATTTGGTGGGGAACTCTGAAGATTTTTCATCCATGTTTATGAATGGATTTATTTTCTGTGAAACTACCTCGTATATATCAAGCAATCTCTTTATATTGTCCTGTGATTCTTCATTGAGTTTTCGGAGCTCTGAAATCTCATTTTCCAATGAACCTATGAGTGAATCATGTCTTTCAATCTTGGACTGTAACTCATCAATTCTCCTTGATAAATCATCTATTTTTTCTGTGAGATCGTCTATTCCTGTGCCCTTGAGAGCATCACTGAGTATGTTCTGAAAATCATTTTCGTCCACTATTGTCTCTGATACCCCCTCCTGAGGGGACTCAGTCATCTCTGATTCTTTCGTATCTTTCTTTTTTCTCGCTTTTTTCCTTTTTTTCTTAAACAACCCTGCCATTTTTCTCACCTCCTTTGTGTTGTCAGTGGTTCATTGTTTTTGCTGTACAATGCTGTACAAAGAAAAAATAAGAGAGGTTAGTAGAGATCAACATATGTGGTTGTCAGTGTGGATGGTACCATAAACTCCGTATAGGTTGGCACTCCATGCTTAGGTATGAGATCTAAACTCACATCTGTTTGCGGTCCAAGATTCAGTCCTGCTGTGGTGGCATTTATGAATATCTTCACCACATCTCCAGAACTCATCACATGGTCAGTGGCCCAGTTTGAGGGAGCCATATCTCTCAAAAGGGTAGCACCAAACTCTGTTGCTCCAAGCTGGGATGCACTTGTTGCACTAGAATTGAAACTAAGTGTCACATCTGTGGTTCCATCCGTTATTTCAATGAGAACATTGTCCATATCTATTGCGGGGCTCCCAGCCACGATTCCCACTTTCATCTCTATTACCTGTATCACTGGAGTTGCGTTGGGAACATTCGTCAGGCCTCCAATATGCAATACCTTGAACCCTGTTGAGACATCTGCAATTGCCTCATTTCCAGTTTTCTCTGCCTGCTGCTGCAGCTGGTACGCTGTCTGTATCAGCACGGTTGCGGCAACGGCAGCCACGATAACCATGGCTATGAAGATTATCAGGGTGCCGATGCCGAACTCGCCTTTTTCCTTCTTATTCCATACCTTCTTCATTTTTCATCACCTCAGGTCTCTCTTGGAGAGCCATTGTGGCTCTCAAAATAAGTTAGATAACTGGGGTTTAAAAATATTTAGTTTCAATTCTATATAAATGATTAAAATTTTTGATTTTAGAATTTGATAATCACATGGGAATCATTTACGGTAGTAAAGATATGCAATTATTGCAACTACAGCGATAACTCCAATAACTATGTAAAGGATATTGTCCATCACAATGTTCCAAATAGTATCCCATACACTCTTTTTAATTTCGCCAACTCTAAATTTCAAAGTTATATTTTTATTTAAATTGAATTTTGAGAAAAACATCAAGGTCAGAGAATAAACTCCATTTCTCAGTTTATTTTTGAGCTCCATTCTTACGGTTACATTTTCTCCCGGATTTAAAATGACCACTGTCTGATTTGTGTAATTTTTACCATTGTAAGTGAATATCCAGGTGGAATTTTTTATTTGAGAAAAATGAGGTATCACAGTTATTGCATCTAAAACATTTCCAGTATTTTTAATTTGAACATCAAAGAGCACCTTCTCTTCTCCCGATATTCTTTTTACTGTCACTTGGTAATTTGGTGATGGCTTAACATCTATATTTATCGGGAGCGTGGTAAGGGTAGTATTGCCCCTAAGCACATGGAAAATTAAAGGATATGTCCCCGCCGTAATATTTAGTGGCAGGAGAAGATCAATTTCCACAGTGATATTCTCCCCTGATTTAACAACACCGGAAGATGGAGATATGATGGAATAATGTAGCAATGGACCAGAGACATTGAAATTATAGAAATCCATAATGTTTCCTGTATTCACAACATTTATGATAGCGGTATATTTTCCCTCACTTCCATTAAGATATGTTACTGTGGCAATGGCAGAGTGGTGAGGAGCGACCATTAGTAAAATTGAGATATTTTTTGATACATTGCCTAACCGGGGACTAAGATGCAAATAAATAATATCCTTTGTATAAGCGGCAGTTGAATTGGGGATATATACTGTGAAATTCATATTACGCTGGGTATTTGCAGGAACTGAGACAACATCATTGTAGTTTATCAGCCAAGTTTTCGTTTCTATTATTTTTACAAGATATGTATCATTGCAATTACCTAAATTTGAAATTGTGAAATTTATAGATGCTGCTCTATTCGGGAGTGAATACACAATTGGATTATAATAAACTTGAAAATTTACAACTCTCTCCACAACTACAGTTACATTATTCACATAATTTTTTCCAGAGGAGGAATTAACCATAAGAGTTATGTTGTAATGCCCAAAAGATAAATTCTCATACGCGTAAATTGTAATGTTGAATGTGATTTCCTTCTGCGGTGGCAGATTTTTTATGAGAGTCTGGGGTGAAATGATAAAAAGATTCGGAGAGTAATTGAAGTGAAGGTAATATGTATCATTCCAGTTCCCATCATTAACAATACTTACACTTAAATTAGTATAATTTCCCGGACTAATTTCACATTTATTAGGGACATATACCTGAAAACTGTATTCCCTAACGAAAACATATTCCTCTGCATAATTATTGTATTCATTGGCTTCAAACACACTATTCTGTGGATCCAGAATAAATTTAATATAATGATACCCCCCTCCCATCCTCAAGCTGAAATTGAGAATCTCCTGCGATGATAGCGATATATTTCCCTGAATAACTGTTGAGTTATCAATCATAAGGATGTAATCCACCTCCCTGCCAATATCCCAAGTGATGCCCATATTTACCGATATATTCACCGTGTTATTATTCACACTATCTATTTTTAAATATTTTACATAGAGGTCCGGAAACTTTGCAAATTTTGAGAAAATATAGGTTCCATTATCGTATTTTTCAGACCATATCACCACTAAGGAGTTGGAGTTTACTGCAATCTCCGGTTTCTCAGAACTGTTTTCGTTGAGAACTAATATTCTGTCAATTTTAACTCCAGTGCCATTATACATACCTGATTTTATTGAACCACTGGGAATGTCGTTCCATACCACAAACAACCTTCCATTTTTTTCAATAGCATTGGGAGTGATTGAGTTCACACCATCCGGAAAAGTCAGATTTCTATCATCTACAAGCGTAATTCCAGTTGTATTAAGAGAGGTGAATATGGGTTCATAACTTTCATTTTCTCGTGAACAGGAAAATACAACATATATCCTATTATCTCCATAATCAACACTGAGCGTGCTCTTGGGAGATACAACACTAATTCTTCTTATGGGCGTAATAAAATATCCGCAACAATCAAGGCCTTTGTACATTATACTGTATCCAGGAGTGGGGGTATCATCAATCCACAGAATATGAACATGGTTGTAATTATCAACTACAAGTTTTGGCTGGGTGGAATTGTAATGGGAGTTAGAAACCATTATTGGGGAAAAAACAGAATTGCCGTTCTGGTCAATTTTATCGTACATAACTACCCAGTGATCATTGATAAATTCCTGCCATGCAAGATGAAGAAATCCCTGTGAATCCATACCAAAAGAGGGATTGGTACAATTATCTCCATTATCCCGTACTGATTTCGGTGGAATTTCTATTGAAATATTTTCATTGCTGTAAAGCAAACGGGAGAAAAATATTGTCCAGTGAGTATTTAGAAATCTCTGCCATACTATAAATATTCTGGATCCACTCACTTCAATCCGTGGATTTATATCATCCCCGGAGTAGTATGTGATTCGGGAATCGTTTAGCAATTTGAAGCCCTCCTCTGTGAGCTTGGTATAATATATTTCCCAGTTACCATTTCTATAATCCTGCCACACAACATCATATGTGTTGTTTTCTCCACTTTTTACCACGGGATTTGTGGAGTTGCCAAGCCATGTTATTCTCTTTGTGGATGACCACAAAAAGCTATCTTCAACTGCATTTTTCCCCTGAACACTATGCTCTTGCATGTAATTTATATGGGGGTAAACTGGAAATGTTGTTATCAGTAAGGCAAGGATTATAACGCCCGCTAATACTACTCTCATAATTTTTCCTGTTTTTTCACTTCTATTTATTACTTTTTTTGTGATTATCAAAGGAGAATTACAGAATTGTGGATTTCTTTTCAAGGGTATCATCCCCATTTTTCAGTATCACATGCATGGTATTTTCTTCAAAATTGAGTATTGCCCTGAAGTTTTCCATGTTAGATATGTACTTAACTCTCTTACCCTCCTTTTCCTCAGATAATAGTCCCTTTCCCACAAGTGACTTCACGCGTCGGTAACACATAGTAACCGGTATATTGTATTCTCTGCTGAGTTCCCTTATTCCCTTCGGCTTTTCAGATGTTCCCATCAGGATTTGAAGCGTATATCTTTCCATTATTATTGACATCACTTCCTTTGCATTCATTTCCATAAGTTGGAATTGACAGCAAGGATTATTAAATTTTCGTAACAAATTTATAATTAAATATTGATTAATTACTATCAGGGCTCAGAATCACCCAATATTACCTTGTGAGAATATATCAAATAATTATCTGTATGGAAAATGAGGACGAAAATTATTTAAGTTAAAATGCCCATAAATACCACGGGGATTCAAATGGATAAAAATGCATTGGGTCTGGTATTGATGGACGATTACAATCTAAAAATCCTCGCAGCCACAGCATTGAGACCAATGAGTGTTAGAGAATTAGCCTATAAATTTGATATTCCACTGGCGAGTGCTTACAGAAAAATAAAAGAACTGGAAAGTATGGAATTAATAAAAGTGGAAGATACAAGATTGACACCGGATGGCAAGAGATACAAACTTTACAGGTCACAGGTTGAAAACTTTGAAGTTACATATCATAGAGACAAACTGAAAATAAAATTGCACATAAAGTGGAAGGAACCTGAGATCATTGAAAAGAATATCCTCACCATATAAATTTTTATAATCCCCTGCATGTTTTTAGAAAGCAAGCACCTTTCCAATGAGCCAGTTTGTTATATAGGAGGTGACTATTCCAATCCATACAAGCATTGAAAAATGCAAATAAATACTGTGTTTATGAGAACCGCTGACAATTTTTATCATCATTGAGGAGATTATTGCGTGTATAACTATTAAACTCAAAAACACAACATTTGCCGTTTGAATCGGAAATTTCGCCGCAAGTAATGGTATTTTTATATACTGCTGGAGATTCACAGGGTAGTACTTAATCATATGGGCCATCATTTTCATAAGATTCAGGGTTGTGTAAAGAGCAAATGCCATGCCCACCATAAGACCATAAAGTATGCCAGTTAGATTTGTTGCTGATTGATATCTCTTCTTCCTCAATCCCATCATTCTTATATATGCATCACTTATTATTTTTGAAATTTTCCTTGGATTCCCACCCATCTCTATACCAGTGACGAACATATCTGTGAACTTGGAAATTAGATTGCTCCCTGTTTCGCCTGCAAAGAAATGCCATGCCTTCTTCTTATCTATTCTTGTAAGCAATCTTTTGTATAGACGATCAATATACTCTGTGAGTTTACCAAAATCATGTTTTCTCAATCTTTCCATGGCAGTCACATCACTTCCCTTTGCTTCAATATAACTGCCTACCGCCCTAATAAAAGCATCGTAGTTTCTATCACAGTTTATTAAATTATTCTCGGCCGTATGTATTATATATCCTGGATAAAACAATGGAAGTATGGAGAGGGCAATCACTATCCCCAGATCAAGCCCAAGTGAGTAGACGACTATGAAAATAAGAAAAACGGATAAATACACAAATGGAAGACCCTTTAAAAGTTTGATTTCGTAGGGAGATCTCACATCCTTTCTGTTATGCCATATTTCATCCTCAGGTAACTTAACTTTTATGGCATAGACCATTATACCCTCCACAAAAAGAAATGCCAAGAGGGTTAGATAAAGAAATATTCTGGTATCTGTGGCTACAAACATTGGGAGAATGGCAGCAAACACCGCAAAGAACAGCATGGAGATTATCATCGCCACAAATGTTTCCTTGTATACATCCATCTGTGATAATGAGGATTCATATTTTATGGCATATGTCTCCACCACCACAGTTCTCTCCTTATCAAGAAATACCTCAAAATCCTCCCCTGCATCTGCACTATGTGCCAATCTATCCAGAAAATCTGCAAGTTCAATGCTTGGAGAACGCTTGGCCACAATTCTAACTGCATCTGGTAAACTCATATTCCAGTATTCCATTAAATTGTATATCTTTTCAATTTCTTCACTCAATGCACCGTATTCCTTCACCTCAGACAGTATTCTAAATATTTCCTTTCTGGGAAGATGTGTGGATGCCAAGACAGCCATTCTCGTAATAAAAAGATGCATATATTTTTCAATCTCTATTTTTCTTCTTTCACCCCTCACCAATGGGAAAAGTAGTAAGAATAATATTCCAAATAGAGGTATCATATAAAGAACAATATTCCACGGGAACTCTGACATGGATGGAAATACCGAGATGAGATAGTATGTGAGAATAATACTGAGAGTTATAACAGGTATCACATAGAAAAGGATATACTTTCTCCAAGGAATATCAAACGAATGGTAAAGTCTCACTATTTTTTCTCTCATTGTAGCCATGGGGCATCACACCGTAAATGGCAATTTCTCCACTCCAAATTTCTGAAAATCCTGTATGATTTTAACCACATCCCTATATCGGAAGATATTGTGCTCTATCATTTTCCTTATAATCTTCGCCCTGAGAAACAGGTCATTGTACACTTTTCTTGGATCCGCATATCCTAAAAGTGGTGCTATTTTTTCCTCAAGAATGTAGGAGTTGTTGAGACCTCTGAAAATATGCTCATCTCTGAGGGGATCCCACACAAATACCGCCTTTGTCATAACACCACCGAGTTCCTCTGAATATCCTATTATTTCCTCAACAGAAAGAACCCTTCTCAAGCTCTTTCCCTTGAGATACACTGCTTGCTGAAATACGCCAATATTCAAATTATCCATGAAGGTAACGGGCACATTTATTGGAGGTGAACTCAATCTCTGAATCATCCTTTTTATAGAGGATGCATGGAATGTGGACATAACAGGGTGACCTGTCTGCATTGCCTGAAATGCCACATTCCCCTCTGCACCTCTTATCTCGCCAACAATTATATAATTTGGTCTTGACCTCAACGCTGCCTTTAAAAGATCAAACATTTCAACTCTTGATTCTTTGGGACCTGATTCACGGGTAAGCAACCTCTGCCATATCTCGTGGGGGACATGTACCTCGGGCGTGTCTTCTGCTGTGAAGACCTTGTAATTGTATCTTATGAAGGGAATTATTGAATTTAATGTTGTGGTTTTTCCACTTGCAGTTTCTCCAGCCACAAATATGCTCTTCCCATACTCTATGGTCATCCATAAGTATGCGGCAATTTCGGGCGAGAAAGTACCCCACTTCACCAGCTGTGTTACGCTGAGAGGCTCTGCAGCAAATTTTCTTATTGTAAATGACCCTCCTCTGATACTCACATCATCCGCATATATGATATTTATTCTTGAACCATCGGGAAGTGCGCCATCCACAATAGGTCTTCCAGTGCTAACCGGTCTTCCCATTCTTTCGCTCATACCTCTGAGATACGAATCCAGTTCATCATAACTTCTGAACTGAACATTGGTTTCCAGCGTCTCAAATACTTTGTGAATTAAATGAATAGGATCAATACCTATGGTGTGGATATCCTCTATGTAAGGATCTCTGAGAAGAGGTTCCAGAGGACCACTCTCAATAATGTCTCTCTTTAAATAATACTCAATCTTATCATATTCCTCCGTTGTAACGGGCACTTTTACTTCCTTAAAAAGGGAAAAGAACGATTTTTCCTCTTCAAATGGCACAAATTCATCAGTAATCACCGTTGATTTTTTAAGCAATCTCTCTATCTGTCTCTCAAACTCTTCCTTTGTCTTGTGAGGGGGTTCATATCCTGCCTTTATGAAAATCAATTCCCTTATTTTTAGGTATTTCTTCAGTTCTTCATCGTTAAGCTGGGGCTGTATCACAACATACTTTCTCTGAGCCATTCTGCCATATATATGGATGAATATGGGGTCACCAACAGGATATATAAGATTAACCCATTCCAGATCCCTCATATCTCTTGAAAGTTGTTCGTAAAACTCAGGCTTTTCCTTTAATTCTTTCTTGACTTTTTCAATATAGACCCCAAGATGAGGATTTCTTTTTATTGCAATATCCATTTTCATTGCCATAGCACCTCACCCCTACGAGATTGCCATTATCTCCAGAATTATTCCTGTTCCAGATTCAACCCTAAACACTATGGAATTCTCAACCCTTGCAGGAGCATTGGAGTATCTTTTTATGAATGCTACACGATTTACCATTCCACCAATTCTGTTTATTTTCGTCTCCATATAAACATGTGCTGCCGCCTTGAAAGGAGCCATCACTTCTTCTGGGATTGCATTTTTTTCCAATGTGAGTATTATTGTTCTTTCAAGTGCCAGAAGTCTTTTAAAAAAGGAGAGAAGTTGAACAGATCTTTCCTCCACCTTTAAACTTGCCTTTACCAGTGAGGATAATGTATCAATAATTATCACATCAGTTCTAAACAGAGATGGAGAGGTGATAAGTTTCCCCAAGAAATCCTTTCTGTTTCCCATTCTTCCTATGATTGGGTACACAGGCACAAAAACCAGCCTGTTTCTAAGAAGAAAGCTTGCTATGGGATAATTCAGAGAGTACATCTGATTTATAAAATCTCTCACCGTCAACTCTGTGGAGATTATGGTAACTGTATGACCATTGAGAAGTAATCCATATGCAAATCTCTGCACCAATGCGCTTTTTCCGCTTCCATTTTCACCTTCCAAAATCACAAGGGAACCATGAGGAAAACCCCCCGCCAATTTTGAATGAAGTTCATCCCTTTCTATTTTTATTCTGTACATTTTAACTCACCGTGAAATTGAAATTCTGCGATAAACCATCTTCAAGAACAACCTTCACCACATGAGTTCCAGAGGCAAGGTCAATGTCCACAACGAGAGTTATTGTGACTCCCGGATTCCATGTAATATTCGTCCCGTCTACAACGGTGAAATTTGCCGATATACCATCAACGAGAACTGTTATGTGCTGCACGCTCAATGCTATTTTACCCGTGTTTTTCAGATAGAGAATTACAGGATTATTAGTCATCCTCTCTGGGTCATTTATTATTTTGAAATCCTCCGATAATTGCTTGGATATTATATCTCCCCTATCCTCAATTCCATTGGATATGTTCATTATTGCCACCACAGCCACTCCAACAAAGCTCGCCGCAATTATTATGGACGCAATAAAGAATATTATATGGGTTGCACTTGTGCTCATACCCATTTCACATCACCTCACAAAAATCCATAAACTTCATTTCCATAATCATCCACAATCTTAATTCTATAACCGAAATTCATGGCCCATACCTCGTTCCCCGAAACATATATTTTCCCATAGATATCCAAGTTTTTCACCTTTTCCTCAAGCGTTATTTCCCTCACATAACTTCCATCTCTGAATATCAGAATCTGATTTCCGTTGTTAAGTATTATCATATAATCTTTACCATTCTCAAAATCCGATGAAATTTTTGTGGCATTGGTGATGTATGGGGATGTGATTTGATACAGATAAGCTCCCGTGTAATTGAATACCTTTACTGCGTTGCCATCCAAGACATACACATTCCTTCCCACGGCTACATCCTTTCCATTATTCATGGATTGCGATGCAACAATATTCCCGGAAAATGTGTATATTACAAATGCACTTTTATTCACAGCATATACATAATTGTAATTTGCATCCATGGCAATGAAATCATTATTTCCTACAATACTTCCAATTTTAGTTCCATTAAGTGTGTACTCAATTATACCCGTAGCATTTAGAACAAATACTCTAGAGGAAACACTGCAATCAACTCCATCATTTATGTTAGAATACCAAGAAAGCGGGCCCTCATAGGCGTAAGAGTAAATCCCATCTGAATTGAGGATATATATCTTATCCTGTTCAGCGGTGGCAATCGCATCCATTCCCACTTTAAACTGTATACCATTATTCCCACCAATTTCGTAAGTTGTGTTTATAAAAAATTTTTTGAATTCACCTGGATACCAGTAATCCCCCGAGGTATTGAACCCTCGCATTGTTCCATTAACCATTATACTTACCTTGCTCAAATCTATGGTATTTGGCCCCTCATTTTCAGCATAAATTTCAATTCTTGTTGTGTTGTAAACTATCCTTGTGATTGATATGCTATTTTTCTGATGATTCATTATATTTATTCTGTTTCTGAAACCATTCTGAGATTCATCATAACTGTAAATAACGCTATTGAGCAGAATACCCATCATGAATACGGATGCTGTGAATAACACACCATATGCTGCAATAGTGCTCAATCCCATTTTAACTCATCTCCACATACCTCGTTGTGTAGGGAGATGGAGTCATAAGATTCTCAAGGGTAGGTACACCATGCTTTGGAATAATTTTCAGCAACAAATAACTCTGGGGAACGAGATTCAATCCGCATGCAGTGGCATTGAAAAAGAACTCCACAATATCCCCCTGCGTGATTGTTTTCTCATTCCATGTGAGCGGGCTCATGTCCCTGATTATCTTGGCTCCAAACTGTCCATTTCCGAGATGGGGATGACTCACACTTGGATCATATGTGGCTGTAGAATTAAAAACCAGATTCGTGGATATATTGCCATCATTCACTTCAATAATAATATCATTCACATTTATTGCCGGACTGCCTGCTATTGGCGAGACCTCCACTGTTATCCAGTCAATTTTATTTCTATACGGTTCTCTAATTCCCCATGTGGTGTTGTATCTATAGCCACCAAGGGAAATTATCTTTAATCCCATAGACACATCTTGGATAGCTGAATTGCTTGTGCTCTCGGCCTGCTGCTGTAGACGATAGGATAACTGAATCAACACTTCGGCAGTTACTGCTGCCACAACAATCATTGCAATGAAAATTATCAGCGAACCTATGCCGAATTCTCCCTTATCTTTTTTTATTGTATTCATCCTATTCATCACCTCTGATTATCACCTCCTGGAGAGGTTATTGGGAAGGAGAGCCACTATGGCTCTCCTGAGAGAGGCCCGAGGTTTTAGTTATCACCTGCGGGTATACGGGACCTCCCTCAAAAATAAAAATGAATACCACTTTTAAAAATTTTTTCTTTGAGATTTATAAATTGTTAAACAAAAAAGATTATTCTCTCTGATTTTAAATATTGAAAATCAAAAGAATAAAACAGAAATTTTTAAGATTTTATCATTTCCTAGAATATCTGACTCTACTGATTTAGTTCAATCTGTTTCTTGAGATTTTCATCGTATATCTTTATCCATGTTTTCTTTATTTTCCCCATAAAATCATATAATTTTCTAAGTGTATTTAAATGATTTCAAGTGAAAATCTTGAGATATAATCATCTGTGATAATGTCTCTTGAGAAATTTGGGGAAAGATATAAATCTCGGTTTATAATGCACCCTCTTTATTGCACCTAACCCTGCTGCTTGGATATTTTCCCTCTCCGGAACTATGCTCTCACCAGAGAGCATATCAATGCTCTTCTTTCTCTTCCCATCTATTTTTCCCTTCTTGTATGCCTTTTTTATTTCTTCAACAATTTTTAATCTCTTTGCCTCTTCAATTATCTTTTCCATCTCCTTTTTTACCCATCCAACAGATTCATAGTGTTTGTAGTAACCCACCTCAAATCCCAGTTTATATGCTCTTTCCACAAGCGTTTTTCTTTCTACCTTCTGTGGTTTTTTTCTGAACATATTTTTCACCTCAGTATATCTCTACATACCTATTTAACATTATTGACGGTATATTTATGATTTTGTATATGGGTACCCCACTCCTCGGTAAGATTTTCATTACCAACTTTGTTTGAGGTGTCAATGTTAATCCAATTGCCCTCGCATTTATATACATTTTTATAATGGTACCCTCGTCAAGAATATAACTTTCCATGAATTCCCCCGTAGGGTCATTTATAACCTCCACACCGTAATGGGTTGAATCTGCCGCTTTTATCCCAAAACCACTGGAATTAAGTTTCAGAGATGCATCTATCTTTCCATCCGTGAGCTCCACAATTACCGTATTGAAATCTATGGGCTGAGAGCCAGGACCCAGTGAGAGTTTAATCTGTAGAATCTGTATGGAAGACTGGGGAACAACTGGCTCACCGTACAAACTTGCATTGTTCACTGGGATCACTGCATAGTAATACATCTGATATGGCATGTAATGATAATCATCAAAACTCGTATTTGTGGTGAACCCGTACGGTTTTCTGTTGAACATTTCAGGAGTGGCAAGATTTATATAATTCAAACTCCTGTAAATATAATATCCCTTAATCCCGCTTTCATTATCAACCACTTTCTTCCATTCAAGATGAAGAGAATACTGCTCCGTTATGCCTGTAAGGCCCACAACACTGGAGGGAGGTGTTGTATCCACAGTTTCAACACTTATATGGTCCGAAGAAGAGGAATAAATAGCAGAATTGCCGGCCCTGTCATATCCAACCACTGCATAGTACCATATTCCCGGTTTTGAAGGGTAATCTATATAGTTTCTCACATTGCCATTCACAGTAGCTATCAGTGTTGAAGAGTTTATATTAGAGGATGTTATGGTCTCATTTGAACGGTAAATTTTTTGATATGCGATACCACTTCCAGAATCATCTGCTGTCCAGGAAATCATCACCCCATAACCTGCCGTATCTATACTATTCACATTACCGCTTGGTGGGGTTGTATCGGGAGTACCTGTGCCCGTGGATACCGTCTGATTTACAGCCATATAAAGTGCGGGATTTCCAGCAAAATCATATCCTATAATTGCGTAACCGTATATCTTATTGGACTCAACAGTGTAATCAATAAATTCACGATGATCAGTGAAATTGGAGGTTTGTATGGCAATCAATTTCCCTGTGGATTTTACAAAGTTCATATCCTGCAACACATAGGATAGAGAGGTATAATCCCCCTCCACCCTGTAAATTTCCTCCTTTGCCATCCCTGTTCCAGTATCCACCGCAGAGTTCCAAACTATTTTCACCGAGAGGGGGTTGGCACTGTTCACAGTAACATTCAAAATCAGGCCATTTTGGGGAGGGTCCCTATCTATCTGTATGGGTGCCTTTACCCCAATCACAGATGGGTCCTTTCCGTCAATATCCCTATCACCTAAGATATTGAGTATGTTTATTGAACTCGTTATCTGGCTCACTGCATCTGAAGCAACCTTTTCTCCCTGCTCTCTCAGGGTTATACCCACATATATGATTAGGGATGATGCAATTGCTGCCACGATTATAATAGCAATGAAGAGTATCAGCGTTGCTATTCCAATATCTCCTTTTTCCTTCCCATATACTTTTTTCATAATTCACCACTTTATCTGTGTCTATTTAAATAATTAGATGTGATTACCAATGCATAAAATCACGGGGGAAACAAAGTTTAATATATCTCCCATTCATAATTACAACCAATGGAAAAACTCATTGCTCAGGCGAAGGTATATTACATAATCGCATACGGTCGTGATTCCTCGGTTTATACAGAAAAAAAGTGGATATTAGGCAAAATTTATCTCACGGATAGGAGAATGCTCTTCAAGAAAATTGACAGAAGTTTTCAAATTCCCTATTCTCTAATTGAAGATTTTGAAGAAAAGGATAAATATTCCAGAATTTCACCTCCAATTGGATGGTCTCGGGGGAATATACTGGAGATAAAACATTATGAGGATTCCACAAAAAAGCATATTCTCACCTCCTTAATTTCTGCCGAATTTGATGTGACCATAAAACTCAGAGCAATACTGACCCATTATGTTCGCAATATGAGTATGAAAATAACCAATGATCACCTGAGAATTCTCTTGGCTTTATCCCTTGGCATAAAAAATAATCTAATACTATCATTTTTAACTGGACTGAAAGCGGAAAATGTTGAAAAATTGGTTGAGGACCTGAGGTTCTTTGGTTTTATAAACTCAGATGGAAATCTCACCACAGGGGGGAGGAAAAAAATAACGGAGATAAAAAAGAATATGTAAAGAAATGCCATGATGTGGTATGGCCTTTCCCCGTGAAAAACTCAAATTGTATGTAATAACAGATGGTAGATTCAAAGATGAGGTTGAAACATCAAAACTGGCTTTAGAGGGGGGTGCTACATCCATTCAGTTGAGAATGAAAAATTCATCTACCCAAAGGATGATAGAAGTCGGTAAAAAATAAGAAAATTGATAGAGGACTATAAGGACTATAATGCCCTATTTTTTGTGAATGACAGGGTAGATGTGGCCCTGGCAGTTGGGGCGGATGGTGTGTATCTGGGCCAGGAGGATATGCCTGTGAGCATGGCTAAAAAAATCGCCCCAAATCTTATTGTAGGTGCCTCCGCAAGCCAACTAAAAGAGGTAATTAAAGCGGAAAAAGAAGGAGCAGATTACATAGGAGCGGAAAGCATTTTCCCCACGAGCACCAAGGAGAATGTGAGAGTTATGGGAATTGAAGAATTAAGAAAATTTGCGGAATCTTATCACTCCTAAGAGGGAAACTAACGCCACTATGAAGAGCCACATTCCTGTGGAGAATTCAGGAACCGCTCCTTGCGGTGTAGCCTCAACCTGATTGCTCGGTTCACTCTCGCCAACAGAATTATTTGCGGTGATATAGTAGGTGTATGTGTACCCATTAACCACACTGGTATCATTGTAGTAGAGTTGATTTGCTGGTACAGAAGCAAGGAATGTTCCGTTCCGATAGATACGATATTCTGTTATTGGTGATGAACCGTTACCACGAGGTCTCATCCATGTTAAATTCACATATCCATTTCCTGCCACAGCTTGAAGATTCCTTGGCGCAAGCGGAGGTATGAGATATGTTGCATTTTTGAGAGGATAGTGATCCTCCGAACCTGCGGAGCCATCTATTTTATACGGCCAGTCCACAATTCCATCATTATTCTGGTCGTTAGTATCATTATTATTCGCCCAGTCGTGCCAGTAATTCCCTATGCCTGAGGATGAATTCCAGTAATTGTTTGTGCCATTATCGTATGCCTGCACATGCGATGACTCGTATTTATCTTCCGAACCGTAATTGTAGTAGAAGGAGTTGTTGTAGATTAGATTGTAAGAGCCCGAATCTATATGGATTCCATAATCTATGTTGTTAGTAATTGAATTATTGGAAATTGTATTACTATTGGAAGAATTCAGATATATGCCATCCCCATTGTTGTCATTGATGCTGTTGTTTGCAATTAAGTTATGATTTGAATTCTCCATCTCTATTCCGTTTGTGATATTGCCATGATAAAGTGCCCGTATCTCATTTGCACTCAGTGCACGGTCGTAAACGCGAACTTCGTCGATTATGCCATTGAAAGAATCAGATTCGTGTTCACCGCCGATACATAGCGAATTTGTTGAGGCATTTATCTTTCCACTCCAACTTATCGAACTTACTTTTTCACCATTTAACCAAATTGCTTGTTCTTCCCCATCGTAAGTTGCAGCTATAAAAGCCCACTTTCCAATTATTTGAGCATTTTCATAAACTACCCAATGTTCAGTTCCATTAGAAGTATAATATGTTATATTTGCTCCACCCGTGCTTGGAGGCTCTAATTTCAATATGTAACCATTAGATGGATAATTCAACTTATCAACAATGGCATAATGTGTTGAAGGACTTTGGTCTATTTTCACCCACGCTGTTATAGTAAGGTAGGATACATTTAAGATTGCGTCACTCCCGCAATCCACATACTCCTTATTGCCGTCAAAACTCAACGCATCTCCACTCACACCCTTCACCCATGTTGCGCCGTGAATTGTTCCATCATTTCCATTTCCAGAAACATCATGAGCAGTACCTCCAGAACCTTCGTTGAAATTCCAATAAGCAACCATACCATACCTGATGTCGTTGGTAATATTGTTACCACTTATAGTATTACTGCTCGAAGAATCCAGATATGTGCCCCTATAGTTGTTCGTGATGTTGTTACCCCTTATTGTGTTACTGGTGGAAGAATACAGAGCTATGCCATCCCAGTTGTCTGTGATGTTGTTCTTGCTTATCTTCCCGTTTTTCACATTGTAAAGTGTTATCCCTGTTCCACCAAAATATGGCCACGAATGGAAAGATGCATTATGCAGATAGCAATTTTCCACAACAAAATACTTTGTGGTATTCCCGATGTAAATTGCAGCTCCTGCACCGTTGGCATCTATATCCCATCCCGAAATTATATACGGGTCTGCCTGTGTGCCGCTCCCGGAACTCGCAGCGTTAGATAGGTCTGTGTCGTTGTTTATCCTTATCACATCATGCGTGGTGTATCTCACTCCTCCACCGCTTATCTTCATTGTATTTTCTTTTACATTGCTGCTTCCAAGCCAAATCGCAAGGGAGCTCAATAGCACAATCACTAAGATTCCTATCACCGCAATAACTTTCGCTGAATGTTTTTCTCCCTTTTTCCTTGGAAAAATGATGCGTTGATCACCTACAAAACTACCATTACCCTTTAGGGAGCTCATAATAGTCACCACAGGGTATATACGATTTTTATATTACTTAAGCTTTTTGTTGATAATTTCAAGTGTGATTATTTTGTCTATTTCTCACTAAACAGGGCGAGGCGAAATTTGGACTTTAGTGTGGAACTCTGTGTTATGTGGTAAATCTCTGAGAAATAATTTCCGTACTCCACAAATCCCAAAAGAAAGAGTAAAGTTTAAGTTTTATGGAAATATTCAAGTTTTATGCATCTATGGAAGATAGTATCACTCGTTCTATTCATTGCGGGTTTTATTCTCATTATACTGGGGGGGATGTATAATCCGTATTCGGAGGAAATAACCCTATCCAGCGGGGAAATTAAAGGTTTCTCATTTCATCTGAAAACCAATGAGAGTATGACTCTTGAATTAAGTTCCACAGATTTTTTCACAATGTATATAATGAATGAAACCACATACAAGAAATCCACGAATGGAAATTTCAGTGGGAGTTATTATACAAAAACAACAAAGGATATAAAATTGAAATTTACTGCACCAGAGGAGGGTTCCTACTATATAATAATTGCAAATATAAATTCACAGGGATTCATAAGTGTTGATATCATCTACGGGTATGAAAACCTGATAATTTTAACAATCGCTGGAATAGTCACAATTATATTTTCAGTAATAATTACAATATACGAAATCTGGAAAGAGAAAAAGAAAGAAATAATCCTGGATTCTGTATGTCCTTACTGTCATGCAAAAATCAATTCTTCCTGGAATTACTGTCCAGTTTGCAGATATCCTCTTAGAGGTGAGAAATATGAGAAGTAAAATTATTCTTGTGATTATAATTCTGCTTCTTCTCCTCACCTCAATTCCTATCAAAAATGCAGATGCAGAGAATAATAATTCAAGGGAATATATATGGACATTTTTAGGTGAGAGATACGATATAAATTTCTCTATCCCTCAAAGGGATTATACTTTCTACAAAATATATCCTGGTGGATACAGATTATCTCTTAACACTACCTATCTTCAATATTTTCTTACACCAGATGATAAATACCTCAGAGAATTGGTATATGATTTGAGAAATATATCCCTGAGAGATAATTTTGATAATTTAACCGAGGTGAATTTCATTCTCAGTTTTGTTCAGGAGACAGTAGAATATAAGGATGATTATCCAACCACCGGATTCATTGATTACTATAAATTCCCCATTGAGACGCTTGTGGAAGGGGGTGGAGATTGCGAAGATAAATCAATTTTGCTGGCTACTCTCCTCCACATATTGGGTTATGATGTTGTTCTTTTCACAATGAAAATTGTAAATGAAAATACCGGGCATGTTGCAGTGGGATTTCATCTAAACGATATAAATCACAGTAATCCTCTTTCTCAGTATCTCCATGATTTTTATTACTATAATGGGAAAAAATATTATTATATGGAATCAACTGCAAACGAAACAAGAATAATTGGAGGATATGGCATTCATTACTATGTTGGGATATCTCCAAAAGAGGCAGGATTTGATATAGAAGATTTGGAAATTGTCCCATTTGGAAATTATCATTATAGAGGCTACAATATGAAAAATTCTCATGTGGAAGAAATGCCTCTTGAAAAGAATTTTCCATGGTTTGCTATTTATCTTCTCATATTATCCATTATATTTGTTCCCCTTTTCATAAAATCAGTTTTTATGGAGAGGAAGAGATGTCCATCATGCGGAAGAGAAATAGAAAATTGGTTTAATTACTGTCCATACTGTGGCTACTGGCTTCGGGGCACAATTCCGCCTCCTCCTCCCCCAAATTTTGAAGAAAAATATTTAGATAAATGATTCATTACCTCCTCTATGAGCAAATTACTGTATCTTGATGATTCGTATCTGAAGGAATTTGATACAATTGTGGAAAATGTGAGAGATAACAAGGTAATACTGGATAGAACAGCCTTCTATATCGGTGGAGGAGGACAGCCATGTGATACAGGAATATTGCATTTTTCTGAAGGAGATGCAAAAGTTGTGGATATGGATAGAAATGATGCTGGGCATATAATTGAGGGATATACACCAAAAACAGGAGAAAAAGTCCATGGAATAATTGACTGGGAAAGAAGATACAGGATAATGAGAACACATACATCCGTTCATGTCATTTCCGGAGTTGCCTACAAAAATTTTGGAGTTATTATCACGGGAAATCAACTTTACGAGGGGAGAGCAAGGTTAGATTTATCATTTGAGAAGATGGATAAAGAACTTGTAATGAGGATAATTGAGGAGAGCAATAAAGTAATAGATAAAGATTTGAAGGTGAGGTGGTATTACATAAGCAAGGAAGAATTCAGGGAGAGGAAAGAACTGATGCGGGTATCTCCACATCTATACGATAAATATGATAGAATAAGAGTTGTTGAAATTGAGAACTTTGATATACAAGCGTGCGGAGGCACACATGTTTCCCATCTATCCGAAATAGGCAAAATCATATTGGAAAAATACGAGAGCAAGGGAAAGAGAAACAAGAGAATTTACATACATATTATCCCGTGATAATATGAAAAAATTAATTTTTATTCTATTCCTATCTCTTCTTCTTGCCTCTTCTTCACAGGGATTCATTGTGGAGGATAGAGAGAATAAATATGCTTATGATGTATCTACGAAAATAGAATTTATAAATCCAAATATGGATAATTTTCACATATCCTCCTCTTCCTATCTGGTAATGTGGAATAAAACTAAAATACATACAAACTATGGGGATATTGAGGGAAAATTTCTCAGCGTGTACAATTTTGGTAATCTAACAGTGGCATTTGGAGATAGAGTAGAAATATATTCTCTAGAGCAGGGGGAATTAAAGAAAATTGGTGAGTTTTCAATTAAGATAATTCCAGTTGCAATTGATTGCAGTTACCCGTATCTCGCATTCTCATCAGAAAAAACATATTTTATTGACTTGAGAGATAATAACATAAATGAACTCAATATCTCTGCAGAAAAAATTTATATCCATGATAATTATTTTTATTTTTCATCCCACAAAAGATTCTATCTAATGAATTTCTCATCAGTAATATGGAATATGAGTTTTGATGAAAACATAAATGATTTTGCAGTTTCCCAAGATTCTGTTTATGTAGAATTCTCTCACTCTCTTTCAGTTGTGAGTGATGGAAAAATAATGAAGGAAGAGCAAACAGGTGGAATTAAGATATTTCTGATTAGGAATTCCATAGTAATTGAAAAATTTATGGTTGATGATGAAGGAAAGAAATACTGGCTCTTCTCATTTTACGATTACAATTTCTCACACATAATAACGCATTTAATTTATATAGAGCCAGATAATATATACTGCCTGAGGGATAAATTGATAATTTTTGATGGAGAATATACATATCTTCTAAATGACTCTCTTTTAATTTTCAGAAGCAAAGCAATGGAATCTTCTTTTTTCAATGGAACTATTGCCTACTTACTGGAGAATAACACAATAGAACTGATGAGCCTCAACTGGAATATTATTAATTCTGGCAGAGATAATGATGGAGACTGGCTCATGGATAAATACGATACTGATGATGACAACGATGGAATACCCGACTGGTGGGAGGAGAAATATGATATGAATCCAGAGAATCCAAATGACGCAAATAAAGACTACGATGATGATGGTCTGACAAATTATCAGGAATATTTGAATCATACCAATCCGAGAAATTGGGATACTGACGGAGATGGCTTGAGTGATGGCTTTGAAGTGGCAATGGGTTTAAATCCCCTCAGCAGGGATTCTGATCATGATGGCTTCAGTGATTCATGGGAATTAAGGCATGGTATGAATCCAAGAGTTTCAGATAGAGGGTATATATACATAATTTTAGTTGCAATATTCATAATTCTCATTCTGGCAGGAATAAAAAGAATAAAAAAATAGAAAAATCACTCATCTGAGCCGCTTTGAGAGATTATCTTGGAATACTGCTCATCCCAGATTCCGTCAAGGTTTTTGTCTATTCTTACTGTCATAATTGCATTTAGCCACCATTTGTCTCTCAGTCCATTGTCATTCTGGTCTACATATTTGTAAACTCCTGTAACAGTTATGTTGTAGAGCCATGTCTGATTCGCAGTTGCATTGAATTCCTCGTACTGTTTATGCTTCACGAACCAGACTTTTACATATTCTGGATTTCCATTGGCATTCTTATCATTTTTGTGCACCACAAGCAATGTGTAATTCTCGTGTTCGTTGAATCCAGAATCATCGGTGTTGGTTGAGTTTCCCATTATTACCACTAGGGTTATGTGCGTTATATTGTTATTTGTCATATTTCTGTATGCAGAGTAGCCAAATAACTTAATGCTCTTCTCTTCAAATACTCCATTTGAGTTGTTATCATATCTATATCCTATTTCTGCAACTCCTCTCTCATGCTCATAAATTCCATCTTGATTGGAATCCCAACCCTCTCTGTAGAATATCTTTGAATTTGTTTTCTCCGGATTTCCATCACTATTCTCGTCAATATATCTGAAATCTGAGTAAAGTATTCCCGCATGCTCCCAGATTCCATCCTGATCTTTGTCTTCTATAAGCCATCCAGCAATTATGAAGTGCTTGTATTCTGGATTTCCATCACTATTGTTATCGTAATAGTGATAGGAGGCGTATAATTTCCATGCCTTCTCGTATATTCCATTCTCATCGTTATCCGTTCCGTTCACTATTCCCAGGGCAAATTCCACACTCTCATTGTTTCCGTCATCATTTGTATCTCTCACTCTGCAGTATGCAAATCCCTTTGCTCCGTTTTCTGCCTTACCATTCTCGTTCATATCATTGTATGCTATCCCCTTTATACCTGCAATTCCATACTCATGATTTCCGTTACTGTTATTGTCATAGTATGCAGCGTATGCTGCAATTCCCTTCACATTTTCAAATATTCCATTGCTGTTTGCGTCCTCCCTTGCATATCTCCAGTGAATGAACTTCTCATATTCTGGATTTCCATCATCATTCTTATCCTTCAGAACATATCCAGTAACGCTCGCCCTATCAGATTCCGAATTTCCATCCTCGTTCTGGTCAAGCAATGCCCTTACTCCAAAGTATGCCTTTATACTCTCCCAGTTTCCATTTGAGTTATTATCATATTTCTGCAGGAATCCCAGCATCACCATGTGGAATTCATATTTGTGATTTTCATTCATGTCCACTGTCTGATTCCCAACCGCAACTATTCTTACATTCTCCTTGTTTCCATCACTGTTATCATCGTGATAAAATCCGACTTCTGCCACAACGACCTTTTTCTCATAGTATTTATCCTCGTTCTTATCCACAAGATATGCAAAAACATTTACCCATTTTTCATACTCATGATGTCCATCACTGTTGTTGTCGTAGAAAACACGCATGTGATACCTTATCACAATTACTTCAGGAGTTCCATCATGATTTTCATCCTGTGTCAAATTTGCATAACATACCTCCTTGTAATATTCTGGATATCCGTCATGATTTTCATCCGTGCTCTGCACATGTTTTACAGATGTGAAATTAAATGTTGTTCCATTGAATCCATTCTCCCCAAAATTCATATTCGGGTCTATTCTTTTAGAAACTCCGGAGTTCCCCCTAATCCATTTCATATCCGGCTTTGGAATATCATACGCGGATTTCTTAACAAATCTTCCAACATTTATGAATCCCCTATGTTCTTTTAAACTCCATTCTATTTCGTCATTGTATCCCGGGAACAGTTTCTTCACAATTGGTTTATCTGTTAAATTGGCGGGCTGTGTCAAACTCAGATTTCCACCACCGCTACTTTCTCCCCTTGTTGCATAAGCACTTGTTCCTTCACTTACTTGGGGATTCACCACATTTTCCTCGCTTATTTCCTGAGAATCTGGTATTCCATCATGATTTTCATCAACGAGATTATTTGCCTCACTTGCACCTGCATCCACGCTACCTTCCGAGTAATCTGGCTCTCCATTATCATTTTTATCCAGTGTTTCCATTGGATTATTTACATTCAAACTTTTCTTTATAACATTTGCTGGATTCTCCGCACTCATCTCTCTCTTTATCGCAGCTAAGATTGCCAGTGTGCTCACAAAGAGAACGGCGGCAATCACCACGATTACTATCTTCTTTGCAGTTCCATCCATCTTTCATCACCTCATGCCCTTATCAAAAATACCAATTTAAATACAATTGAAAAATGTTTACAGAAAAATGTTCCCAAAAATTTAAATATAAAATGAAAAACTAAATCTCTCTCAGGTTATGTATTGCTCTCTGAACAACCTCACTCATGGAAGGATGGATATGCATAGCCC
>CAZVSZ010000002.1:0-33139 GCA_964630095.1 uncultured Thermoplasmata archaeon
CATTCATACTGGTTCGAACTGTGCCTTTTCTCTCCTACTATCTATTTATGCGACAGAGCAGGCACTGGCAAAATCATTAAATCTGGAAAAACATGTCCTTCTATGAAATACTGTCCTAACTGTGGAGCGAAATTGAGTGATAATGCTAAATATTGTCCATTCTGCGGGGCAAGACTGGAGGATTATGTTATTTATGAAAGACCAAAAATTGAAATTGAAAATGAGTTAATATGCAGGCATTGTGGTAAGGGAAGATTGATGCTTGTGGATGCTGAAAGTGATATTCCCCTATACATGTGTCCACATTGTGGCTGGTATTATGGGGACTTTTTAGGGATTGGGAAAGCCATATACTATGATTCAATTCATTTAAAGATAGGGAGGATAATAAAGGCAGAGATAAGGATGAGGGGGCATTTAAGGGTGAATGTGAAAAAGACACAGGATATGGATGAGGAAGCACTTACAGAAATTGCAAAATACATAAAAAATGATTTGAGTGAATATGAGATATCAGAAATCAGGGATGCTATTGTTTATCTCATTGAAGAAGGTGCAATAGAAACATATAAGGAGAAGATTGATGATGAATTTTACTGGGTGGGGGTGAGATTTGTTGCTACTGATTAAGTGGTATGGAATATTTCACGAAAAGGATGGAAAAATAGATGATGAATTTATTTATCCTGAGGATAAAATTGTTGAAATAGTAATGAAATTGAGGAAGGGAGATTTATCACCGATAAAAAAAATCATAGAGAAATATGAAGGAGAAGAAATAAAATTTGTGGGAGAATTGAAGAATGAGGAAGAATTTAAGAATTTAATGATAAAAGTTGCGGAAATTGAAAGTAGAGAAAATATCAGCGAGGATTTTAAAATCATACAGATTCTCAATACTTATGATGATTTAGTTTCAATTATAAATCTCTTAAAAGAGAGAGAAATGGAATGGAAAAAATTGGAGAAAATCAAAGGCGAAAAATATGAAATTAGCAGTGATGTTCAAGAGGAGATAAAGAATCTTGAAAATTTGAAAAGAAGGATATTAGAAAAACTTGAAGTAAAATCCAATGAATTAGTTCCAAATCTCACATCACTTCTTGGGTCAATAATAACTGCAAGGTTAATATCTCAGGCGGGGGGATTAAAAAGACTTGTGAGAATGCCAGCAAGCACAATCCAGGTGTTAGGGGCTGAAGAGTCTTTCTTTCGCCATCTGAAAAAAGGAACAAAATGCCCGAAACATGGAATAATATTTCAGGTTCCAGAGATAAGAAAAGCACCAAGAAATATAAGAGGAAAACTGGCGAGATATTTAGCCGGAAAGATAGCCATAGCAACTAGAGTTGATTACTATAAAGGGGAATTCATGGGGAATAAACTCAAAGAGGAGTTTATGGAGAGAATTGGAGAATTGAGGGATAAGAAATGATAGTAATCGGAAAGAAAAATGAAGAGAGTATAATAAAAAATGTGAAAAAAGAGAAAATTGGAAGCATTGTTTCCTATTTTGGATATGTTCGTGAGGTCTCCCATGGAAAAAAAGTAAGAGGTATGATTTGCAGGGAAAAAGGAGATAGTAAGAAAATCATGGAAAAAATTGAAAAGGAGATAAAAGAGAAATTTGATATTATAGATGTAGTGATTTATCATTCTCTTGGCACACTCAAGGTGGGAGAACTCGTTGCGGGGGTAGTTGTTTCTTCCGTCCACAGGGAGGATGGATTCAAAGCCTGTAAATACGGTATTGACCAGATAAAAGAAATTGAGCCTGTGAGAAGAGAGGAAATATATGAATAGAGAAATTAGTTAAATAGGGAAGAGCATTATCCTCTGTGATAGAATACCTTGCTCTCGCGGTAATATTCGTATTTACAGCAATATCCTTCAAAAGGAATTCTGTAGTTTATCTCTCATTTTCATTTACAATAGTTTATATAATTGAAATCTATCTTCTTTACACAAATCAGAATGCTCTCATATCATTCTTTGAATTATTTGCAGCAAAATATCCCCCTGATATTGGAATTTTTACCGCCATATATGTTCACAGTATAAATCCAGCTCATATATTTTTCAACATTCTTATTTTCTTCCTTGCAGGAATGCCGTTTGAGCACAGAATTGGAAGTTTCAAATTTACCTTTATTTTTCTCATAACTGGAATAACAGCAAATATAATTTATTCGCTATTTTTATCTTTTTATGGAATAAACTCCTACTTAATTGGTGCCTCAGGGGCAATCTTCGGAATAATGGGTGCATTCTTGATTATGTATCCTGATGATGAAATCACAATGTTTTTAGGTCCAGTTCTTATGCCAAGGGTAAAGGTTAAATATGCAGTTCTTGCCTTCATGGCTGTTGAATTCATTGCAACTCTATTCTGGGTAAATGATAATGTTGCTCATGGAGCACATGTTATAGGTGCAGTGACTGGCTCCTTACTCGGGTATTATTATCTTCGCAGGGGAAAAATTGAGAGAAAGAAAAAAGATTATTTAGATTATGAAGTCTTAAAATCTCTTGCAGATAATTCCATTCTTGAGAATATTTACGAGAGAATTAAAGGTGAGGATGACGAGATGATAAGAAAAATATGGCTCAAAAGATTCATGGAAAAGAGATGTGAAAATTTCAAATTTGAGGGAAAATATGTAATTTGCAATGGTAAAAAATACAAAATTTTGAGGTGAGAAAATGCTCATAGATGGCTCTTATGGGGAAGGTGGTGGTCAGATTCTGAGAACTGCAATATCGCTTGCAGCAGTGATGAAAAAGGAAATTGAAATAATAAATATAAGAAAGGGAAGAAAGAAAACAGGATTGAAAAATCAGCATCTTCATGGCATTAAATTAGTAGCAGAGATGACAAATGCAAAGGTGGAAAATTTAAAGGTTGGAGCAACAAGAATTAAATTCATTCCTGGGGATATAAGAGGGGGGGAGTACAAGATTGATATTGGAACTGCAGGAAGCATAACTCTCATTCTTCAATCCTCAATTATCCCAGCACTTTTTTCAGATAGAGAAGTGATTTTTGATATAAGAGGAGGAACGGATGTTTCATGGTCACCACCGATTGATTATTATCGTTTTGTTCTTTTTCCCATAATAAGGAGAATGGGTGCGAAAGTGGATATGGATATTTTGGAGAGAGGATACTATCCACAGGGTGGAGGAAGAGTGATAGTGAAAATAGAACCCTCAAGATTAAAGGGAATAAATATTGAAGAGAGAGGAAAATTAAAATCTAAAAAGGCATATATAAATTTAAGAAATTTGCCAATTCACATAGCAAACAGAATGAAGAATATGCTACAGGATTATGAAATTCATGAAGATGTGAAAAATTCTGGGAGGAGTAGAGGATGCGGTATTCTATTAATTCACGAGTATGATAATACTATCATAGGGGCTGATAATCTTTGTAAAAAAGGAATTCCCACTGAGAGGATTGTGAAAGATGCGATGAAAAGATTGCAGGAAGAAATAAATTCCCGTGCAACCATGGATATTCACATGGCGGATAATATTATACCATTTGCCTTTCTTGCATATGGAATGATGAAATATTATGTAAGCAGTATTACGAGTCACACTAAAACAAATGCATGGGTAATTGAAAAATTCGGAGGAAAAGTGGATATTAGGGGGAATAAAATAGAAATAGGATAAAATCAAGCATACATGTAATTCTTTGGAACTTTCTTGACTTTTGATGCTTTTTCTCTGATCTCCGATATATTCTTCTCTATTTTTTCCGCTTCCTGGTAGAGAGGTTTTGGGTCTATTTTAATTCCACGAAGCATATCATTCAGAACTTCTACTATTTTACCTGCAGCCCGGGCATCAGGGTAATCAGGATGAGCCTCTGCAAGAAGGGCAATTACATCCCATCCTCTTTTCTTTCCCTCCGTAAGAAGAACCCCAGTAACTCCAGTAATTACCCCCTCTTCAAAACGCAAAACATAATCTGGAAGTTTTTTCTTTGCATATTCAGTGCTTCCTATTCCATAAACATTTACATTCTCCTTTTTCTCCTCGGTTATTAATCCCTCAGGAGTAACTATTAAAGATGCTCTCTGCTCATCTGCCCAATCTAACATCAATGATGCAAGGGGCTTTATTAAAGGAGTTGGAACCTGAAACTCTGAAACAAATACTCCTATTTTCAAATCTTCTTTTATATTCCCTCCATATATTCTCACTGGACTCAGAGGACACCACCCTCTTACGAGAGCAATTGACGGAAAATAGTTACTATCAACAATTGCAATTTGCTCTAAATTGAGGCTTTCAATTATATAATTTGCAACTATTGAGCTCACAAGTCCCACTGATGGAAAACCATCAATTATCACCGCATCTCTCAAATCCATCTTCTTTATCTCATATATTTCAATGTCCATAAATGTATATGGTAATTCCCATTATAAACATTTTCCTTTTTACTTATTCATTTATGCCCAAGAGTTCAAATATGTCCAAAGTTTCTCCATCCTTCCATATTTTCCTTTTTCCCTTTTTCTCTCCTCTCAGCATAAGAAATCTATTTTTTTGTTTCATCGGTATTACAAAATATTCCTCATATCCTTTCTCCGTTGCAAGAACTATTTTGTATTTATTCTCACTCCTCCCTCCTGTTTCTGGATCAAGATAATCGTACCTCACAAATTTACCGGAATCTATGTAATGTCTCACCTCTACTTTTCCCTTTTTACTTTTTGTCAATGTTTCCTCTGGATACATTTCAAATCCCCAATACCAAATAGAATAATAATTAAAATAATTATCGCAAATACAGATAACTCTGGAATGGGCTGTGTGTATTCTGAAGCAACCCATCTCTGCTCTGAGGACCACCATAACTCATACCATGTTCTTCCCTCGCCAGAATTGTACTGCTCTCCTATCTTCACAAATAGCATTCCATGATAAACCTGTCCCATAACAGTGTAATTTGTTCCCGGCCCATCTCTCACATTTAGATAAGAGGAAACATTAACCTGGGAGATATTTGCGTTCATCTCATTGGTATACCAAGAAGCACACCAGGCAACTCTATCATCGTAAAAGAACTTCCACCACTTGTTGCCATTGGAATCAATGTAGTAATCGTAGGCGACATATTCCTCACCGTTCTGTATCGTTCCTAAAATCTGATAATCTGTGCTTGGACCAACTCTAACATTGAGATTACTTGCAGTTACTTTGAAAACGGTTAGATTACTCTTAACTTCATCCTCTATATGATAATAATTTATTCTGTCAAACTCTCTCGGGAAATAATTTGTGATTGAATAATTCCACCTGTCTGTGCTGTGGGCTGTCACATTCACCTCATTTCCATTTCTGTAAACAACCACAGTCGTATGCTGCCAGTGGTCTCCAGAGGCATTGCCAAATATTATTATATCTCCCACCTCAAGCCATGAGGGCACGGAGAAATTATTGGAGGTGACATACGCAAATTTCACATTCTGATATTTCACCAGATTATCATGGAGATAATCACAGAATGGTATTGTTCCATTGCTATTGTTGTATACTCCCCCTCCATTGCCATCATATCCCTTCCAGAGAGAGAGACCGCCTGCAATGAGGCACTGAGAGCCAAAATTTGCACAATCTCCTCCCGAGGAGGAATAATCGTTATAGTGAGGGTTTCTCCCACTCCACCACTTATAAGCGTAGCCGTAAGCAGCCTGACGATCATAATATGGCAGAGAAGTATTGGATTGATAAATTACAAAATCATCATTAATTCCATTTTTACTTTTACTAATTTCATTATGTCCTATATCCATACCTATTATTGATACTGATATCACCACCCCTATTATCAATACCATGACAAGTTTTTTCACGACACAGGTATTTTCATTATTGTATAAATATCTTTCCACGAACTTTTACAGCTTTCCCTTCTTTTTCATTTATCATATCATAGTAATTAATTCTTGCTGTTCCCCATGCTCGTAATTCGTTATCATAAACGACGACCACTTCATCACCTTCTCTTATATCCTTCGTTGCATCAGTTACTCCCACTGAGAAAACATCTCCCTGTGGATAAAAATCATCAATGAAAACGGTGTACCTACTCATTTTCATAAGATAATCTGCCGATAACTCAGTGAGGGTGAGCATTCCCTTCTCTATATTGAATCCAAATACTCTTTTCTCTCCCTTATAGATATTTATTCGGGGATAACGACCCCTAATTATTGCATTTTTAAATAATTCCTCTCCCGTTCCAAATTGGAATCTTGCCACCGATTTTAAATTTTCTAAAACCACATTCTTCCAGGGAACATGATAATTCAAATCCACGGTAATTTTCTCCAGTTCGTCCAATTTATTGCCCCATATTGAAACCACATCTCTCTCCTTAAATAAATGTTCAAGAAATCTCATGTTTTCCGGAAGATATGAAATTATCATATCATATTTGAAATTTTCAAGATACCATGATAAAATATTTTCAATCATCTTTTTCTCCTCTTCATACCAGTGCCCAATTGTTGGGACATCATAATTTTGAGCAGGATAAAACATCTCAAGTTCTCTCGGCACAATTCCAAGAGGAGATGTAATTATGACCTCATGCATTGTTCCTTTTACTTTCTCTCTTATTTTTCGGTGCGTTGTGGATATTGAATATGGCTTTCTTGCAGAGCAGGGGAGCAAAAGAAGATATTTCCCATAATCAGGTTTTTTGTATCTTTCTTTCAATCTTCTTCTCCATCGCTCAACATCCACACGATATATTGATTCTAAGGAAAAAATATTCATCTTTTTGTTCCATATTGGGTAAAAAATTTCCTGTTTTTCATAATAATTTGTATCAAGGTATCTTATTATTTCTCTCCCCTTTAAATTTAACACACCATCCAGAAAATCCCTGAAATCTCCATCCCTCAAATGATGTTTAACTTCTTCTATTATCTTTTCTCCCTCTCCATTTCCCTGCATATTATCATAGCAGTCATCAAATATATCGTATCCGAGATATACCATTGGGGGATAAAGGGAAGATGGGATCCCGGGAGCATAAAATAATTTATCATATCCATATTTTTCTCTTATTCCCACGGTATAATCCACAAAATTTTTTGTATTTCTCAGCATATCCAAAACATTAGGAATTAGATAAGTATTTTCATCAATTTTTATCTCTCTCTGAATTATACTGGGTGGATAGAGCACTTTTCTCTTTATTTTCTTATCCAAAAATAGAAAATAATCATCCTTGAATTTTATATCTTCACCGCATTTTAGCAAGAAAGGAGTTTCAAAATCTCCACGATAAATTTTTGCAAATCCAAATCTTTTTTCAATCATATTTAATCAAACTCAAATTTCTGACCACATTTCTTGCATTTTCCCAGTCTTTTAGCACAGGGGACATGATAGGTAGCACCGCATTTATCGCATACGACCATATCCATACCCGGGAGTATTGTTCCACGACAGAATGCACATTTTACCTTCTCCTTAGCCTTCACAATATGATATCCTTTTTCTTCAATTTCAACTTTCACCTCTTTGGTTGTTGTGAATTCCCTGCCATCAAATCTTGAGTATGTTGCATTTATTATTACTTTATCTCCCCTATCCCTCAAAAGTAACACATCCTGAGAAATCTCAGAGTTCTTATCTACCTTTAATATGCTTATGGGATTATCACTTTTCAATGCACCCCTCATTTCTATCTTTATATTCTGGGCATCAGCATCCCCTTTATTCACTAATTTCAATTTGCCCTTGTACTTTCCATCACTTCTCCCCCCAATTTGAAACTCTATGTCAATCTCAGGTTTAAGTGCATCTATCCTGTTATTTATCTCTGAGTTTAGTTTTTCCAGTTCTAACTTTGCCCTATCTCTATCACTCGTTGCTATATCCTCAATCTCTTTTAATTTAGAAATTTGTTCTCCCAATTTTAATCCAAGAGATAATCCAAATCTAAGTCTATCTTTTACTTCCTCAACTTTCTTTCCGAAATCTTCAAGAAATACCTTATATCTGGATGCAAAATTATTTGCCTCTTCATATATCCTTATTGCTTCCGTATAATTCCCCACATTCCTCATTTTCTCCATTCTTTCTTCAAAATCCCTTGCCTTTTCTTCGCTATACTCTCCAACCCTCTTTTTCATCCTCTCAATCAGGGTTCTCACATATTCATTTATATATTTCTCAAAATTACTCTCTATATCTTCAAGCATTTTGAATATCTCACTGTATTCCTTTTCCTCCATCATGGATAATATTTCGGATAATTTAGAATGATATTCATCAACATTTACTCCATAATTTTCATATCTCTCTAACAATTCCTTAAAATTGTCCATCTTCTTCTTTATTACTATTGGCATATATTTCTCTAATTTCTCATTTATGGTATATGAATATTCAAAAAACTTGGAGTAATCCTTTGCTTTTATTTCTCTCATCTTTTTCTCTACATCCTCTAAATCAATCCCCACATCTATTCTTAATGAACTAAATATTTTCTTTTTCTCTTTAAACTCTCTCATTATATCCTCACTCACAACCTCCAATCTCTTATCCAGTTCTTTCTTCAATTCACTCAATTTTACTTTTATACTCTCAAATTCCCCCTTTTCAAAAAGAGAATCTATCTCGCTTATCTCATCTTTAAATTCATCCTCTAAATTTAATCTCTTTATCAATGTGAGCATTCTGCTATATGCCCCCTTATATTTATTCATTGTATCTATTAGAAGAAGTTTTGCTTCTGTGTGACACTGGTCAACAAGTTTTAATGATTTTTCATAATTTAATTTTGTGAATTCCTCCTTCGCCTCATTGAACAATTTCAAAACATTTTTCACATCCATCCCCAAACGATGGACCTTCATAACAATTTCTCTTATCTGTTTATTTCTCTCCTTTATGTGCTCAATAATCCTCTCTATATTGGATATTTTATCACTTACACTCATTGACCTCTCAATAGATTGGCCATATAATCCTTTTAAAAATAACTTCTTGGCGTATTCGTATTCCTTAATGACATTTCTGGGAAGTACATTTTTCATTGCTTTTGTCTTCACCTCTATCCTCTTTAAGATTCCATACGCTGTATTTTTTTGCATTTCATACTTTTCAATTTCACCCATGGAGGCTATAGTTCTGCTTACAGCATCTGCATATTTCTTTTCATTAAGACTTGCCTTAGCCTTGTTTAATATGTTTTCCGCAGCAGTTATATCCTCACCCTTTCTTCTTAACTTATCAAGTTCCTTCTCAACAGTCTGTATCAAAGTTCTTACCTTCTTGTTTATTGAGTTCCCAATTTCTTTCACAATTTTATTCCCCTCTTCCTCTGCCTTCTTCATATCCGATATCTTTGATAAAGCATTAACTCTATCCTTATAAGAGGAAATATCAATACCCAGTGACATAGCAGCATCCATTGCCTTCTTTATCTCCTCCTCTAATTCTTTTATCTTCTCGTTTCTCTCATACACCTTTCCTATCTCTTTCTCAAGTTTCTTGAGAAGGTTTAATGAATCAATATACCTCCTCTTTATAAACAAATCTTTTGCATTTTCAAGGTCCTCCGGATTGATAGCAATATTATATCCCTTCTCCTTTGCATCATATAAATCAGTTTCTATTTTTCCAATATAATCAGTAAGTATAGTTTCAACATGCTCTCTCAGCATTTCCATTGTTCTTTCCCCAATCTCAGGAAGATTCTCATGTCTCAACTCCTCATATCTATCATAGAAATCCTTTGAAATTGATTTGAATTCTTGACTTAGTCCCAACTCTCTTAAAACTTTCCCAAGGTCATCTATTTCTCTCCTTATATATTCAATTTTCGCCTTGTTTTCAATCTTTTCCGACTCCTTTATGCATTTAATTGATAACTCTTCCGCTTTATCAAAATCATTACTCTCAAAACTATGTTTTGCATCAACAAGAACCTTGGCTATTGAAGATACATTTGCTCCCATCTCTTTCAGTTTTGCAACCCTCTTTGCTGCATTTACTAATTGAGAATATGCTTTTTCTGCCTTATCTCTCAATTCTTTGGATTTGTTTCTTGCTTGCTGCGAAGATTCTATTGCTTTTTTATAATCCTCTCTTTCAATACTCTCCTTTGCAACTTTCAGAAGATCCATTATCCCCTCCTTCGCTATATTTACCCCTGTTCTCTTTGCAGTAGCAGCCATTGTTTTTGCTGAATCAAAAATTTCCTTGGCAATTAAACTCTGCAAAGACTCAAGTGCCTCCTCTGCCTTATTTATATATTCCTCAACCATTACAATATCTTTCTTCTTGAGAAATGCCTCTGCCCTCTCTATGTAACTTATAACTTCAGTCACATTACCCCCAGCATCCCTCAGGTATCCTATCTGCTCTTTTATATTATTTATTTTATCAACATATTTCTTTCCCTCTATTTCAAAGGCAATGTCCTTTAATTCCCTAAACTTCTTGAAGGAAGATTTTATATCTCCAGAATCTAAACTTTCCCTTATTTCCTTCATTCCCCTATCAATCCTCTTATCCTTATATTCTTTCATCTGCGTTAATTGCTCATCCATAAATTCATTTGCTCTGTTAAAAACACTTACTTCAACTTCCCGAAGAGAAATAATTGCATCTTTATAATTCTCATTACTGAGAAGAGTCTTTATATTTTCAATTTCCATCTTTATATCTTCAACATTTACCTTCTCTCCCTCCAGCTCTCCCAATGTTTCTATAATTTCATCGTAAAGCCCCTGCGCTATTTCTCTTAACCCCATCTTTATTGAATCTTTAAGGTCGTCCATCATTGACTCTGCATTTTCTGCATTTTTCTCAACTTCTTCTTCAATAGTCTTTACTCTCTCATCTACCCCTTCAAGAATTATCTCCTCTTTTTTCAAATCTTCTATTAACTCTTTTATATCCTTTATTTCCTGTTTTAACTGAGCGTAAAGATTCTTCCTCCTCTCAATCAAATTCATTGTATCCAGAACTATATCATACGCTTTCTTATATCTGCTAATTTTAAGAAAATTTCTTGCTCCCTCAATTTTTTTGAGGTACTCTGTGATATCAATACCTCCGGATTTTGCCTCTAAAAATTTCTCCCTTGCTTTTTTTATTAAATCAATAACTTTCTGGAATTTCAATTTTTCAGCACTTTCAGTCACTTCCCTTATTGTTGCCACAGCATTTTCAAAATCTCCTTCCTTATAATATTTCTCCGCATTTTTAAGATTTTCAAGCGAGGAAGATACATCAATATCCATTCCCTTTCCTTCTTCTATTATCCTTTGCGATATTTCAAAAAGCTTTTTAAAGAATATACCAAATGAACTCTTAATGCCATTATAATATTCATCAGCACTCTTTATTGCAGACCCGTAATTTTTAGATTTGAATAACTCCCATATTCTTCCCTCTATACTCTTATCGTGGGGGAGATTAAAATGAGCAGATGCAGCAATTTCAATAATATTCTTACTTTCATTCAGATAATTCTCTATTTTTTCCTTTATTTTATTTTTCGCCTCATTTTCTATTTTCTGAATTTCAATAAGAGCATCTATACCTTTAAGTTCCTCAACTTTTTTGACCCTATCTTTAATCCACTTAAATTCATCTATTTTTGATATATTTTCAACAAGTTCTGTTTTCTTTTTTGAAACTACATCATTTATTTCATCACCAATCTTCTTTTTTATGGATGTTAATATATCAAAACTTCCCTTGGAATCTTCCTTTATCTTATCCTCCGCCTCTTTGATATCCACTTTTATCTTTGTTAAATCCACATCTTCAAGCATATCCATTGCTTTTTCTATTTTTTCTTTTTCTTTCATGAAAATATCTTCAACTCTCCCATCTATTTCCTTCTTTAAATTTTCAAGTTTTTCCAGTGCTGCATCAAAGTCTTTTACCTCATAAAATTTTTTTGCCTCTTTAACTCTTTTTTCAAAATTTTCCACATTTTCGTAATCTTTAATGAGCCCCATCTTATCCTCAATTTCAGAGAATAACCTCTCGCAATTCTCCTTCTTAACCCTCAGGGTTTTCGCCTTTTTTTCTAATTCTTTTTCTAATTTTAATCTGCTTAAATACGGGGTTGGCAACTTCAAACCTCCAATTCATGTTAATGATGATATATGATTTAATTTTTACCTTACTGTGTAAATTCCCAAATCCTTTTCAAGTTTCTCCTTCTCCCCCAATAGAGGAACTTTTATACCTGTTAAAACCACTAAAAGTCGCATTCTTCCCTGATATTCTGGCTCTATTCTTGCACCCATCGTTATCTTCGGGTCATTTCTCAGGAATGATGAAACTGTATCTACCGTGGAATATATCGTTTTCAATGTGGCATCTTCACCCACGGTGAGATGGATTAAAGCACCATTGGCAGTTCCGTAGTCAACATTCATAAATGGATTGTTCAGGGCATCAGTGACAATCTTTCTGGGATTGTTTATATCACCTTCTCCAAGAAGTATCGTGGATAACATTCCCCTCTCCACAACTCCCCTTAAATCTGATATATCTACATTTATCAGCGAGGGCTTTGTTATCATATCTATGAATGACATAATCGTGTAACTTATTAAATGGTCCATTACCATAAATGCCTTATCCAGAGGCATCTGGGGAACTATATCCATTAATTTATCATTTTCAAGAACAATTACGGTATTGGAATTTTTCATAATCTTTTTCAAGCCCTCTTTTGCTCTAACAACCCTTGCCTTTTCAATGTTGAATGGAATTGTTACTATTGATACTACAAGGGCACCTTCCTTTTTAGCAATTTCCGCAATTACTGGAGATGCTCCTGTCCCCGTGCCTCCTCCAAGACCTGTTGTCAAAAATATTATATCTGCATTATGAAAAATCTCCCCAATTTCATCCCTTGCTCTTATTGCACTCCTTTCACCAATCTCAATATTCCCTCCTGCACCTCTCCCCTTCATATCTTTTAAAAGTATCTTTTTATCAGCGTCCACCATCCTCAGGTGATTCATATCTGTGTTTATCGCCACTGTTGGGACATCCAAGCCTAATTTTTTCATCCTTGTAATTGCATTGCACCCCGCACCTCCAACCCCCACAACCATTATATTTAGATCCTCAATTGCACGATGAACATCATAATCCGTATATTCTGACACTCTTCTTATTATTGAATTTAAACTCAACTTTAATCACCCCTTTATCTCCTCTTCTATTTTTTCCTTTATTTCTTTCTTTGCATACTCAGAGACTTTTCTCTTCACATACTCTCTCACAGCATTCCTTATGGCATCATCCATATCAACAGCATCTCCCTTTTCAACAAGTTCCACAAGCAAAGATACTGTGCTTTTTGGCAAATTTACACTTATTTTCTCAATATTCTTCGGTGCAAATTTCTCGGCAAGAAAATTCTCAATGGCTCTTCTTATTACCTCCGATATATTTTTAAATTCTCCACTCTCAACAAGTTCCTCAATCTTCTCCGCCGCGGATTTTGATAACCTTATCGTTATCCTTATTGAATCAGACATATTTGTATCATCTCTTATCCTTTTGTCTGACATTTATGTATCTTCAATCCCCTATATATAGTTTTCTCCTGATTCCATTACTCCACCTATGAAAAGTTTTTTTATATGGATGCCCTTTTGGAGTCTATGGAAATAATGGGAATTTTCAAGAGAGAGGCGGAGAGAATTCTCCGAGAGGCGGGGTATGATTTGAATGTGGAGGAGGCAAAAGAGGGATTTGGAGACTTCACAGTTCCCTGTTTTTCACTATCAAAAAAATTAAAGAAGAAGCCCAATGAAATAGCAATGGAAATTGTGAAAAAATTACCGTATAGTGAATATTTTGATAAAATAGAGGCGGTTGGAGGATATATCAATTTCTGGCTCTCGGTGAAAAAAGTATCTGAGATAACACTGAAATCAATAATAGATGATGAAATTTTCCAGTTCAAGAAGAAAGGAAAAATTATTGTGGAGCATACAAGTGCAAATCCAACAGGTCCATTGCATATTGGAAGGGCAAGAAATCCAATAATTGGAGATACCATTTCAAGAATTTTGAAAAAATATGGATATGATGTGAAAACTCATTATTTTGTAAACGATTGTGGAAAGCAAGTTGCCATTCTTCTATGGGGAATAATGAATTTAAAAATAGAAAAAAATGAGAAAAAATGCGACCACAGATATGTTCAATATTATCAGAAGGCATCGGAGATTGTGGAAAAAAATATAGATGCTGATGTTGGGATAAGGAATTTAATGAAAAAATATGAGATGGGAGATAATGAATTGAGAAAAATTGGAAGAAAGTATATCCAGTGTATGATGGAGGGTATAACAGAAAGCTTAAAAAGAATAAATATCTTAGTAGATGAATTTATGTGGGAATCTTCTCTCATTGAAAAAGCAAGAGAGATTATAAAAAATCTGCAGGATTATATGGGTGAGGAAAATGGTGCATTTTACTTAGATTTGAAAAAATTAGGAATTGAGGGAGAGAAAGATAAGGTGTATATATATCGCCAGGATGGGACAACATTGTACTTTTTAAGGGATATCGCATATCATATTGAGAAAGGGAAAGAGGCAAAAAATCTTGTGGATGTCCTTGGAGAAGACCACAAATTCCATTTTTATTCATTGAAGAGGGTAATGGAAATATTGGATCCGGATATTGAATTGCATCCTCTTTTCTATTCTTTTGTCCGTCTTCCGGAGGGAAAAATGAGTACAAGAAGAGGAAGAGTAGTATATTTAGATGACTTAATAGAGGAGGGGTACGAAAGAGTGAAAGAGATAATAAAAGAGAGAGAATTCAAGGAGAAAGAAAAAGAAAGGATTGCGATTAGCGTGGCAGTATCTGCAATAAGATTCAGTATACTCAATGTTCAGGAAGAGAAGCCAATAGTTTTTAAATGGGAAAATGCACTAAATTTTGAGGGGGAGAGTGGTCCGTTTATACTCTATACCTATGCTAGGGCATGTGGAATTTTAAGAAAAGTTCAATGGGATGGAAACTATGATATAGAATTAGTGAATGATTCTCAGGAGATAAAGATAATAAAAATGATGGCAAAATATCATGATATCATAGAAAAAGCATCTGAGAATCTAAGTCCCTACATAGTTGCTAAATACGCATACTCTCTCTCCTCACAGTTCAATCAATTTTACAGAGATTGTCCCGTTATAAAGGCGAAGGGGGAGAAAAAAAATTTGAGAATTGCAATAGTTTATTCATTTAGAAAAATCATAAAGGATTTAATTGAAATGCTTGGAATGACACCATTGGAAAAAATGTAAAAAAATTAAGATTTTTCTTTTTCCTTTGTTTTCTCTTTTTTCTTTGATTTTTTCTTGAATCCCTTTTTCTCTCCTTTTCTTTTCATGGCTCTCCATCCAATGTATCCTATGACTGCAATTATTACAATTACACCAGTTACAATTGCTGGAGTTTTCCATGGTGCGGGACTTATTATTATGTGTTCATCTTTCTCATTATCACTTATATAACTTGCTGGCTCATCACTGCACCACACTTTAATCTTTAGAGAGTAGTTGCCAGGGGCATCTGGCTTCCATATTATAACCTGAATCTGAGAACTCTGATTTTTAAGGTTGCTGTAAGACTTATTTTTCACAATTTTTCCATTTGCGATTATTGCAATCCAGTATGTTTTTGCAATTGCATTTCCATTGTTTGTTACATTCACTTCAAATTTAATCTGAGAGCCTTCAACTCTATCTCCCTTTATAGAAACATCACTTATAGCAAGGTCAGGTCTAACTGGGGTAACTCTCAAACTCTTGTTCACTATATTGTAATTTCCATCAGCATCTGTGACATTCAAGATTATGTAGTATGTGCCATATTTGTGGAACACAATTGTAACATTATCAGAGGAAAAACTGCCATTCAGTATGTCATAAACTCCATCAGTAGCATTTACAATTTTAAAATCACTATTCTTTATTGTCCAGTTGTAAGTTGTAATTGTTCCATTCTCGGGGTCATAGGAGCCAGTAGCATCTAATGTAACATTCTCCTCCTCCTTCACCTCATTTATATTTGTCCTGTTTACTGTGAAATTCAGCCTTACTACGGGCTTGGTTATATCTTTAATTTTAACATTTAGGGATATTATTATTGTATCATTTACTGAATCCTTTAGTGTTATATTCACATAATATGTTCCATTCCTTGTAGGCTTGTCAAAAGAGAATGTTCTATTATCCCCAGTGCTCTTGTTTCCATTGAAGTTCCATTCCACTATGACTGGAAGATTTGTTTTGTTGTTTCCATCATAGGTATCATAGGATGAGGATGCATCATAAACTATTTCCTGCGATTCGTTGAATGTTAATTCTTGGGGGATTTTCACTGTTTTTGTTGTCCAATTATACCATGCCCAGCTCTTCTTGCCGGTTATATTGTAATCAATCCTTGCAGGTCTCGTAGAATTCGTCACCAGTGTTGCAATTACCTTCCCTGAGGGTTCTTTTATGGTAATGTTAACCGATGGAAACATGTTATCTGAAAGAAGGGTAATATTTGTTTCATTTGTGTTTTCCCCGATATCCTCTACCTTAATTTGCATTTTATGAAGCCCCCTTGAAAATCTTTTAGTTATATTGTATATCCCTTTCCCCGTCTGATAAGCATTTCCATCAATGACCCATGTATAAGTGGTATTTTCATAATCAACCTTATTAAGGACAACATCGTACGCCATTTTAGAGGCATTAAACCAAACATCTTTATATGCAGGTATCACAACTGTATAATTATCAGAACTCTGGTTCACTATATGATTTACATTACTCATATTTTTCCATCCAATCACAAAATGCTCTGCATCTAATCTTATCTCAGGGCTCTTTCTCTCTTTTAGGATTATTGTGATAGGAGTCTCTTTCACAGAATTTACTGTTACTGTGTTTATGTAACCAGCAACAGATGCCATTGTGACTTCGTTGCTTCTCTCAAGATCGGAGGGTATGTGAAGTATGTAGTTATAAACTCTATTTGCTCCGTATGGATGATCTTCATTAGTGTATATTGTAAGGTCAATTTTTCCATCTTTGAGCATGGCATCTTTATTTAGATCACCGTTATAATAACTCACTTTCAGCGTTAGTTTGAAACCCTCGTTTGAAGAAATTGTCTGCCAGTTCCTGCTTACAACATTCTTTAGCTCGTATATCT
Source organism: uncultured Thermoplasmata archaeon (assembly GCA_964630095.1). Classification (GTDB taxonomy): domain Archaea; phylum Thermoplasmatota; class Thermoplasmata; order Thermoplasmatales; family Aciduliprofundaceae; genus CAZVSZ01. The sequence continues at coordinate 17,245 of CAZVSZ010000002.1, forward strand.
CACCATCAACAACTGTTACATTATCCGTATAATACCTCACTCGATTTAGCATGTAGTACTTTAAATCTTCGTTACTCCACCCATTGAGTTTTAACTGATAGTAGAGAACACCCAAATTGCTGTGAGGTAAGGAATAGATTATGGTCTCGTTGGATATATCCATTGTATAGGTGAGATTCATCCACTTCATATCATTAGAGAATGTCATCTCATAAGTAACCTTATTATCTACGGGTTGAAGGTTAACTATGTTATTCTCTCCTATATTCTCGATACTCTTTATTCCATAACCATCTGCAGTTACAATCATCCTGTAATCACCCCTTTTGAAAAGATAGAACCCGAGGGCACCTCCTTTAGTTGTGAAAATTTGGCATATTTCATCCCTGCTCTTATTTATCAAAATTACGTGAAGTTCCGTATTTATTATATCTCCATTGCTCATGGCTGATACAAGTGTGTTGTGATACTTTCCAATATCCATAGAAACATTTTTGATTGGAGTATTAACATAAACATCCTTGTAATATACTTTCTCCACACCGCTTTGGTTAAGTACTACCTTTATTGTAATAACCCCTTGGGGAACTGAAACCTTTATATGTCCCTTAGAATAATTTGTCTGAAACTCAGTGCCATTGTAGTAAAGGTAAACATCTGGAGAAATAGGAGCACCATTCTCCGTTAATGTAAGATTTAATTTACTTGTAAAAGGATGCCCATTCACAGTTATGTTCGTGAACCTTTCACCGGTGTAGAGGAGATATGCACCTGTTGAATTGAAGTGAATTATAGCACTTCCACTGTCAAATACAGCGTTGCCTATCTTCTCACTTGAGATTTTTATAACATAATATCCATAATCAACATCTGTGAAATCTACAATACCATTCTGAGATATCTTGGAAGTTACGAGATTCTCATCCATGGTGAATAGATAAGCAGTAACTCCACTAAGAAATCCAAGATTTCCATTCTCATTATAATATAGGAAAAATCCAAAATCTCCTTTTTTTGGCTCAAGAGCATTTATATTCCCTGCAATAAAGAGTGCACTAAACAGTAGCACGGCAATCGCTGCGATCACTTCTCCTTTTTTCCAGTTTTTTTCTTGCATACTATTTCCCTCCGATAATTCCTGCTGTTGGGGAAAAACACTTTCCATTTAAATAGTTTTCTTTTATTTGACCTTCTTGAACTCATTCTTTTTAAAAAAAGGGGAAAAATTTTTAAATGAAAAAGAATAGGAGTATGGATGCTCTGTATTGAATGTGGAAAGAGAGAGGCAAAATACGATGGGCTATGTGAAGAATGTTTCTTAAAGAAAGTCAGGTTTATAGATTTGCCTACACATTTAGATATTGTTATATGCCCACACTGTGGAGCAATAAAAATGGGAGGAGTATGGAAGAATCTTGAGATGGATAAGGCAATAAAGGGAATTTTAATGAAAAATATCAAATTTTTGCATGATTACGATGATTATAATTTAGAGATGAAATATACGAAAAAAGATGGAGAATTTGATGTTGAAGTTCATTTTAAAATAAGGTACAAAGATTTAAAAGTTTTAGAAACAAAGACTATAAATTTCACTGTGAAACATGAGTCATGCCCCAAATGCAACAGATATTTTGGAAACTATTTTGAGGCCATTATCCAACTTCGTGGAATGGAGGAAAATGAAATTGAAGAGATAAGAGAATTTCTCCATAGAAGAATGGAGCATTATTCAAAGAGAAATAGCAATTTATTCATAAACAGGGAAGAGGAAAAAAAGGAAGGTTGGAACTTCTATATCAGTGATAAAAAAGAGGCTAAGAAAATTGCAAAGGATATTTGCAATAGATATGGAGGCACATTGAAAGAATCACCCCAGATTGCAGGCAGAAAGGATGGTAGGGATGTATATCGTGTAACCTATTCTGTGCGTCTTCCTGAATATAGAGAGGGGGATATTGTAAGCATAGAGGAAAATTATTATCTCATACACGAAATCTCTGGTTCTTTTATAAAGGGAATATCATTGAGAACTGGAAAATGGAAAATGTTTGATTCCAAAAAGCACAGGGTTGAATTGGTGAAGAAGAAGGAAAATTTAAAATCTGCACAAGTGATATATGCGAGGGATAATGAGATTCAAATAATGGACGAAGAATACAAGATGGAAGATATTAAAACCCCGTTCTCTGTGAGAAATGGGGATAAAATAAAAATTGTTAAAATCAATGGGACTATATATATAGTTCCGGGATGATAAGATGATAGTAGTCGTAGTGGCATTAAAAGGAGATAAATTTTTAATGGTAAAACATCCTCAAAGAGGATGGGAGTTTCCCGGCGGAAAGGTAGAAAAAAATGAAAAATTGGAACAGGCAGCAGTAAGAGAATGCATGGAGGAAGCGGGAGTAAAAATAAAAAATACCAAAAAAATAGTTGAAGAGAGGAACATGGTTGTATTTGGAGCAGAAATTTCAGAAATTCTACCCACGCATGAAATGGAAAGAAAATTTTTCATTGATTTACCTGAATCTCTATCATTTGGAAAAGAGGAGGGAGAAAAATTTTTGAAAATTGCAAAAGTTAATCTTTCATCTTCCAGGTAAGCACTGGTTTTCTAGCAGCAAGGATATCATTCACCCTCCGAACTGCAGTATTATGCGGGGCTTCTTTCAATATCTCCAAATCTTCCTCACTCTCTTTTGCAATTCTTATCATTATATCTGCAAATCTATCAAGATTCTCCTTTGTTTCGCTCTCTGTGGGCTCAATCATAAGAGCCTCATGGACTATAAGAGGGAAATATACCGTTGGTGCATGAACTCCAAAATCCAAAAGACGTTTTGCCACATCAAGAGCACGGGCATTTTTTGGTTTGACCACAAATTCATGTTTTCTCAAATCCTTGTATGGCATATCGTAATAATTTTTTATTCTCTCCTTGAGATAATTTGAATTTACAACTGCCCTTATTGATGCTTCTTTCAATCCTCTTCCACCAAGATGCTTGATGTAAGCCCATGCTTTTACCAAAACTAAAAAGTTTCCGTAGAACATTCTTATCTTTCCTATGGTATGCTTCACATTATAATCAAGATAATACTTTTCTCCATCATAGCGAACGACTGGAACTGGTAAAAAATCAACAAGATTTCCACGAACTCCAACTGGACCACTTCCAGGACCACCACCCCCATGCGGAGTTGAAAATGTCTTGTGGAGATTTAAATGGACAATATCAAAATTCATCTTTCCCGGCGAAGTTATTCCCATTATTGCATTGAGGTTTGCGCCATCATAATATAACAACGAGCCATTCTTGTGCATTATTTTAGCAATTTCTAATATATCCTCCTCAAATATTCCGAGCGTATTGGGATTTGTAATCATAAATGCGGCAGTTGTATCATCAACGGCATTTTCAAGCGCTTCAATATCAACCATTCCCCTATCATTTGAAGGTATTTCAATCACATTGAATCCAGCCATAGATGCGCTTGCAGGATTTGTTCCATGGGCAGAATCAGGAATTATAACATTTCTTCTCTTTTCAATTTCTCCATTCAATTCATGATATGCACGGGTAATCAGCATACCTGTAAATTCCCCATGCGCCCCAGCAGAAGGATGAAGTGTGAACCCGTCCATATCCGTTATCTCCTTTAGCATCTCCTGAAGTTCGTACATTATCTGCAATGCACCCTGCACAGTGCTTTCCTCTTGATAGGGATGAATATAGAGAAACATTCTTGCAATTTCCTCGTTTAATTTTGGATTATATTTCATTGTGCAAGAGCCAAGGGGATAGGGATTTATATCAACCCCGTAATTCATCTGAGATAACCTTGTATAATGCCGAACAACTTCGTACTCTGGAATATTTGGGATATTTATCTTCTTTCTCTTCAATTTTTCAGGAATATCTACATTAATTTCTTCATTTTCCTCTCCTTTCATCTCAATTAAAAGTGGCTCATCGTACCTTGCCTGATGATACATTATACCACCTCCTTAAGAGATTTAACAAGTAAATTCATGTCTTCATCAGTATGCATCTCAGTTGTGCAGAGAAGCATTGAATCTGGAATTCCCCTGTAACATCCCTTATTTATTGGCAACCCTCCATGAACACCTCTCTCAATCAACCTCTTTGAAATTTGATGCGGGTTGTACGGCAATTCTACAAGGAATTCATTGAAGTGAAGCGAATTAAAATGAGGTGCCCTGAATCCTTCATTTCTCAATTTTTCCATAAGTTTCTTTGCATTTTCCATATTCTTCTCTGCAATTTTTTGCAATCCATTAGAGCCCAGATATGCAAGATAGACTGTGCTATATAGAGCACATAGCGATTCATTTGAGCATATATTACTTGTTGCCTTACCACGGCGGATATGCTGTTCCCTTGTTTGAAGAGTCATAACAAAAGCCCTTTTTCCTTCTGTATCTTTTGTTTCGCCTATTAAACGACCCGGCATCTTTCTCACATATTCTTTCCTTGTTGCGAATATTCCCAAAAGTGGGCCTCCAAAACTTATTGGAGTTCCCAAAATCTGACCTTCACCAATCACTATATCCGCTCCATACTCTCCAGGTGGTTTTAAAATCCCAAGAGAAATTGGATTAATGCCAAGTATCAGTATTGCTCTTCCTATTATTTCCCTAAGGATTAGAGCATTTTCATCTATAACTCCAAAGAAATTCGGGTTTTCCACATATAGTGCAGATGTATTATCGTTGAGCATATCCTTAATTCTCTCTAAATCTATCATTCCTTTCTCGTTGAGGGGATACTTTTTTATCTTCATTCCCAATCCTGCAATATAATTTTTCAGAACACTTTCTTTCTCCCAGTAAATATTCTCTGGCACTAAAATCTCATTTTTTCTGTTTATTCTATAAGCCATCCTCGCAGATTCACCAAGAGATGTGGATGCATCATACATTGATGAATTTGCAACATCCATACCAGTTAATTCTGCAATTAAACTCTGATATTCAAACATTACCTGAAGCATGCCCTGTGAAATTTCCGCCTGATAAGGTGTGTAAGATGTGTAAAATTCAGAACGCCCTGCAATTTCAAGAACTGCAGGAGGTATGAAATGAAAATAATTCCCTGCTCCTAGAAAAATAGGCATATCAAAGAAATTTTTATTCTTTTTTGCGATTTTCCTTGCATGGCGGTAAAGTTGATATTCTTCCATTCCTTCAATATTCATTTCCCTTTTCCATATTTCCTCCGGGATATCACTGAAAAGTTCTCTCCATGAACTCTTATTCATATATTTTAGCATATCATCAATGTCTTTCATAGGAGGGGATTGTGCATCATACCTTAAATTTTTTGTATTGCATATTTTCGCAATCTTGATGAAAAAATTTATATAAAACAAAATGAGTATAGTAAAATATGAAAATAAAAAATGCAGTCGTTGGAGTTATGGCAATAGTGATAATCTTGGGGTTTACTGGGGCAGTATTGAGCAGTGGGAAAATAACTCCCACGGAAGAAGTGGGGTTAAATATAAAAACAAAAATTCTGAGCAATGCCAGTTATCCCGATGGAAATAATGTAAATAATATCACCCTGGTATACAATTCCCACAACTCATCTTTTCTGATTTTCTGGGATGAAGACGAAAATTACACATACCAAGGAAAAGAATACAAGACAAGCGAGATAATGATTTCAGAATCATCTGATTTCGTAAACTGGACTGGAGCGAAGAGAGATATAGTAATAAGTTATGAGGATGGCACAAACTCCACGAATCCCGCAGGAGTTGTTGACCCGAATTATGGCTCTATAAATGTGATATGGAGCGAAATGAACAAGACATCGCATCACTGGGAGATATACTTTGGACAGAGTTACGATGGAATCAACTGGATATCAACGAATAACAACACTCTTGTCACAAATAATAGAGATGGCAAAGTTTCAGATTGTATATTCCCGGATATCGCTGTTGATATGAATGGAGCATATCTTCAAGGTGCATGGCTCGGTAAGGATGAGAATACTGGCACATGGGAGGTTTATTATGGGAATTATTCTCTTCAGAGTGGGGGTAATTGGAGTTCCCAAAATAAAGATACCATAATAAGCAGAGAGGATTCAATCAACGCAACCCCTCCAACAATTTTAGTGGGTCATCATTCACCCATTACGACATGGATATTCTGGAGCGAATACAATAAAAGTTCCTCGCAATATGAAATTTATAAGGCAAACAGAAGTTCTACCGAAGCAACATGGCACAGAAATATTATATATAATGGAACAACTGAGGTAAATAACGTAACTTCTGTAGAAAATTACCCCTACATTTATGTATTCTGGGAGCAGATGTACAATGGGCATTCTGAGATTTATTCTATGAGATACAACGAAACGGGGGATAAGTGGGGCAATGCCACGAGAGTGAGTTATCCTGATGGGCATGATGCAAGAAATCCATCCGCCAGTGCTTCTGCTTCATCGGGAAATATATTTGTGGTCTGGGATGAATATGATGAGAATACAAGTTATCAAGAAATAATGATATCAAATTCCACAGGGGGAGGATGGAGTGGCTCATCGGGGGATATTGCAGTCACGGATACCAAGGTATATCATTCAAATCCCTGTATATATGTGAATTCCACTGGGGAAATTTATCTATCATTGATAGAATGGCATGAATACAAGCAGAGAGGGAGTATGGAGATATCCACATTAAGTGCAAGGAGCAATGAAGTAATTCCAGAATTCTATTATATTGTTCCACTGAGTGGAGTGTTTGTATATGTTATTTGGAAGAGAAGAAGAACTAAAAAATATTGAGAAATGCTATTCTCTTACAGAGAAGGGAGGATATGCATTATTGATAAATGGAGAATCTGGAATAGGCAAAACAGCATTGGTTGAGCATTTTCTTTCAAAAAAAGACTGCGTGAAATTAAAAGGCTCGTGTTCTCCAATTCTCACACCCCCCTTACATCCATTCCGTGAAGCCCTGAAGAGTGTGAACCTTGATAATTTATTAACTCGTGGAGATATTCCCAGGGTTATAATGTTATATGTAATTCATAATAATGGTGTGCTTCTCGCAGAAGCGGAGAGAGTTGAGATTGGAATTGATACCGATATATTCACCTCCATGCTAAGTGCAGTTTCAATGTTTGTAAAGGATTCATTTCAAAGAATATCATCTTCTGATGAATATCTTGAAGAATTGAGATATGGAAACTATAACCTTGTTATGAAGAGGGGTAATATTATAACAATAGTTGCTGTTTTAGAGGGAAGAAGTAATGAATTTTTGCACAATGACCTGAAAAATATTTTGGATGAAATTGAAGAAGATTATTTTGGTATTCTAAAAAACTGGGATGGAAATATGGAAAGTATGGAGGGAATTAAAAAAATATTATACTCATTTATAAAATCTGGTAAATATGATGGGGGTATTGTTGGAGGTAATGTTCAGGAATGGAATTTTGAGAATATCCGTCTTGGATTGAAGAGAATTTCAAAGGATAAAGTAGTTTGTGTGTTTATAGATGATATACAGTGGGCAGATGAAACTACCCTGTCTCTCATGCATTATCTTGCAAGGAGCAGAGAGGGAAAAATGTTAATAATTGGTACATATAGAAGTGAGGAAAAAAATGAGAAATTAAGAGAATTTGAGGATGCCATAATTCGCGAGGGTATAGGAGATATAATATCGGTAAACCCGTTGGATAGGGATAGCACATTATTTTTAACAGAGAAAATTGTAGGTGGGAATGTGGGTGTTGATGTTCTCAATTATATATACGAAAGAAGTGAAGGTATTCCATTGCATATAATTGAACTCACCAGGCTATTAATGGAAGAATATCTTATTGAAAAGAGAGATGAGATATATCATCTGAAATCTGAATCCTCCCTACTCCCTGCAAAAATAGAATATCTTGTGGAAAGAAGATTCAGGAATATGGGAGATGATGAGAGAGATATAATGGAATTTTCATCCGTTATTGGAAATTATATATCACCGGCACTCATCTCATGTGCCTTTCAAAAGAAAAAAATTGAAGTTCTTCGCATTCTAAGAAAACTGTTAAAATCAGGTTTTGTTATCAAAGAAGGAAAAAATTACAAATTCTATCATGATTATGTGAGGGATGCCATTTATAGAAGAATTGAAGAGGATATGAGAAAGGAGATGCACGAGATTGCTGCAGAATGCATTGAAAAATCAGATATAGAAGAGGATTTGAAGAACTCAATGATGGCAGAGCATTATTTTAATGCGGGAATATGTGAAAAAGCAATTTATTATGGAAAAAGTGCTGTAAAGAATGCTCTGGAAAATTATGCGTATAGAGAAGCAATAAAATTCGGAAAGATGATTTTAGAATGCTATGGGAGAATTAATAAAAGAGAAGGTTTAATGGATAGTTATGCAGAAATTGGGAAACTGTATTATCTCATAGGAGATTATGAAAACGCAATAAAAAATTATGAAGAATGTTTGAAATTAGGTAATGATTACAGGGCTTTTATGGGTATTGGAGATGCATATTTTCAGATGGGGATATATGAAGAGGCGGAGAGATATTATGAGGAAGCGATAAAACTCAAAAATGATTTGAAAGAAAAAATAAGTGCATCTCTTGGAAATGTGTATATGAGGATGGGAAAATTTGAAGAGGCAGAAAAATGCTTTAAAGGGTATATTGAATGGTCAAAGAAAAGGGGTGATAATGAAGATTTAATAAAATCCAATAAATTAATAGGTGGACTTTTCTGGCGTAAAGGAGATTATGATAGGGCAATAGAGTATTTCCAGAAATCTCTTGAAACAGCAAGGAAGACAGAAAATAAGAAAGAAATGGCAGATATTTTTCATAATATAGGAACATCCCTATATGCCATTGGCAGAGTTGAAGATGCCCTTTCTTATATTCTTAAATCTCTTGATATAAGGGAGAGTATAGGAGATATAGGAGAATATCCAAAATCTGCAAATCTTCTTGGTCTCATTTACTGGAATCTGGGAAATGATAAGGAAGCGAGGAAGTATTTTGAATTATCATTGAAGTACAGTATACTTTTAGGCAAGAAGGGAGATGAAGCAAATGCTTTAAGTAATATAGGAATCTTGGATTATTATGAGAGAAAATATGAGGAGGGAGAGAAGAATCTTTTGAAGAGTATAGAGATATTTGAAGAATTAAAAAAAGAGTCCTGGCTTCTTGAGCCTTTACTGTACCTTATCTCGTTATATCTTGATATGAAAAAATACAAAGAAGTGGAGAAATATATATCCCGTGCATGCGATATCACAAAAAGAGTGAAAATTGAAAATTATCTAACCTGGCTTGAAATCCTGAGGTGCAGATATGATTATGAAAAAGATGGAAAAGAATACTGGGAAGATTTAGAAAAAAAAATTGATGATAATTTACTCCTTGCAATATTTTATCAGCATAGATGGAGAGCAAAGAATGACGAGGAGGATATGAGAAAATCAATTTCTCTTTTTAAAAAGTCTGGATTTCTTGGAGATCTTGCATACTTTAAAAATTGAGTTCTCTACTCAAAATTGAGTAGATACCGACAAGTTTTTAATCTTATGATTATTCGGAGTTGTATGATTGAAAGAGCAATAAGTGCGGTAAAAAACGGGGAGATAATTCTAATATTTGATGGAGAAGGTCGTGAAGAAGAGACGGATATAGTTATGGCATCACAATTCATAACCCATGAGAAGATAAGATTTATGAGAAAAGAGGGAGGAGGATTGCTCTGCGCAACTCTTCCAAGCAATATCGCTAAAAAAATGGGACTTCCATATCTTCATGAATTATTCAAGAATAGCAGTTATGAGATTTTCAGATATCTCACTCCTCATGTGAAATATGATATAACACCATCATTTTCAATAACGATAAATCATCGTGATAATTACACGGGTATATCTGATAGGGAAAGAGCAAAAACAATAAAAGAATTCGCAGAATTTATAAAAAATATTGAAAACTACAAAAAACCATCGGAAGAATTTGGAAAAAGATTCATTTCACCGGGGCATGTTCATCTTTTAATCTCCTCTAAGATTGAAAAAAGGAAAGGACATACAGAGTTATCCACATCTCTTATGCTAATGGCTGGCTTAATTCCATCCGCAACAATAGTTGAGATGCTTGGTAATGATGGCTATTCATTGAGCAAGAAAGATGCAATAAAATTTGCAGAAAAGAGAAAATTAATATTTATAGAAGGTATTGATATTGTAGATGCGTGGTCAAAATGGTCAGAGTGATGGCAACTGGAGTATTTGATATTCTGCATCCCGGTCATATACTATTTCTTGAAGAGGCAAAAAAGTTGGGAGATGAACTGATTGTTGTTGTGGCAAGAGATTCTACAGCAAAGAGATTCAAGCACAGACCAATAATGGGCGAGGAAGATAGAAGATTCATGGTAGAATACTTAAAACCCGTGGATAAAGCAATTTTGGGTCATGAGGGTGATATTTACAGGATTGTGGAAGAAATCAAGCCAAACATAATAGTTTTAGGCTATGATCAAAAATTCGGAGAGGAGGAAATTGAAAAAGAATGTGAAAAAAGAGGAATAAAAGTTAAGGTTGTTAGACTTCCAAAATTTGGAGATAGCGATTTGAATGGGACGAGAAAAATAATATATAGAATTGTTGAGAGGGTGGATGAGTTATATGCGAAAGATAGGCATAGTTGATACAACATTCGCTCGGATTGATATGGGTTCAGCAGCAGAAGATGAGTTGAAGAGAATTGGCACGGGATTTAGGATAATAAGGAGAACTGTACCGGGAATCAAAGATTTACCGGTGGAGGCAAAAAAATTGATAGAGGAGGAAAAATGTGATATTGTTATCGCGCTGGGAATGCCCGGAGCAAAGCCCATAGATAAGCAATGTGCACATGAAGCATCTCTCGGTTTAATAATGACCCAAATTATGACGAATACGCATATAATCGAAGTATTCGTGCATGAAGATGAGGCAAAAAATGAAAAAGAACTGGCATGGTTAGCAGAGAGGCGGGCAAGAGAGCATGCTCAAAATGCTTACAATTTAATTTTTCATCCTGAAAAATTGAGAAAATTAGCAGGAACAGGACAGAGACAGGGATTTGAGGATGTCGGTCCTCTTACCTCTGGAATGAGACATTAGGAGGTGAAAAAAATGAATGAGATAAATTTGGGAATAGTGGTGAGTGAGTACAACTACGATATAACAATGATGATGTTAGAGAGAGCAAAGGAGCATGCAGAGTTTTTAGGTGCGAATGTGAAATATGTTCTAAAAGCACCGGGGACATTTGACATACCAATAATGGTGAAAAAATTGATTGAGCGGGAGGATATTGATGCAGTTGTAACCCTCGGTGCGGTTATAGAGGGAGAGACTGAGCACGACGAAATAGTGATGCAGAATGCTGCAAGAAAAATTGAGGATTTAAGTGTTGAATATGGCAAGCCTGTCACGCTTGGAATTTCAGGACCAGGAGAAACAAGATTGCAGGCGGAGGCAAGAATTGAAAAGGCAAGGGATGCTGTTGAGGCAGCGGTTAAACTTGTAAAAAGATTAAAAAGTGTTAAATAAAAAAATTTTAAATCATGGAAATCCATGAAGATATGGGTGGATACATGATATGGGATACAGGTGAGATAATAAAAAAGATATCCTTGCACGAGGGGAAAATTATACTTGAGGCATGGGATTCTCAAAGAAAAATTCTCATAGTTTCACTTGCAGGGGAATCCGTAGAAAGTTTTGCATTGAAATTTAAAAGTGATGAAGAAATCACAAATTTTATTGATTTCTTAAGAAAAAATGATAATGTGGATAGGGGGCAGGTTGAAAGATTAGAAAATATGCTCAACGCATAACCCCTAATTCGGTGAGTTTTTCAGGAAGATACACATCTGTAACATAGTCAAGTCCATATTTAGCCAGACTCTGCTGCTCTGCTTTCTTTTTTATTTTTAGCATCAATCTTATCTCTTCATCCCAGAATGGTGTGTTGAATCTCGGATCCTTTAACTCTGATTGCAGTGCCTCAATATCCCTATCATTCAACTTATCAGTGGGCAAATCGTAATTGAGAATATCACTCGCAGTTATTCCGACAAATTCTGCAGTTGGTGTCGCTAAATATTCACTTATATGCGCGGTTTTTATTGCTCCATAAGCAACTGATGCGTATATTCTGAAACTCCATGGGTCTCCATCAGTGAATATTACGACGGGAAGTTTCAACTCCTCATTTAATCTTTTTAATAATCTTCTCGTGCTTCTCGCCGGCTGTCCTTTTATATGCACAAGAATAGCCCTTGCCTTCTCATCAAATCCATTCTCAACAAGACGGTCAAACATACCTCCCGTTTCTATTCCCATCACGAAATCTGCATCCACATCCCTGAATTTCAATTTTTCCTTTTCAACATTATAAGGGATGAGATATCCACTATCACCAACATCATCCCTGCAGTTTATCTTCATTGCCTTTCCTTTTCTGTTTATCTCTTCAACTGTGATATTTCCAATCACACTTGCACCATCTTCCTCTGGCCTTAATCTGAAATCCTCACGGAGATAGCCCGTTATCACTTCCAAATCTTCCGCTAATTTGTTGCTTTCATCCTGTGTGTGAAACTTTGCAAGATCCCATCCCTCTGATATGTAATACATTTCTCTCAGAGTTGAGGATTTATTCTTCCTGAGCATCTCTTTGATGAATTCCATTATGTAAAGTGTGCGAAGAATCATATATCCCCCATCCAATTTTTTTGCACTTCTTGTAATAAGAGAATCTCCATATTTCCACACACCATATCGCTCATCAAACACTATATTCCCCTTATGCCTTGCGGAAAGTTTCATCTTGGGAATTTCACCAGAAATTAAATCGTTATATATACTCTCTGCTATATCATACAATTTTTTCAATTTATCACTCATCCTCTTTCACCTCTCCCACATTCACAATCTCTAATTTTATGTTCCAGTCACCCGGCAATGGCTCTGCTCCAATTACCTTATTTGGATTTATACCATCAACATAGTAATTTGTCTCAGTATAGCCCTTTGCATCTTCTAATTTGAAATAGTGATTCCTGTAACTAACAGGTGAGATTTCAATATCCCATTTTACATAATCTTCTTCTGCAATTCCATCAGTGTCTACAAGATTCCCAAGGGGATAATCCCCATACAGTGTGAATTTCAATTTTTTTGTTGTGAAATTTGCAATTCTCACATTTATTTTTATACTCTTTCCCACATTTTCTATGCTTTCATCAATCCAGACAACATTCATAATCTTTGTGATTACCGGCTCCAATTTAGGAACAGGTTTTTCAAGAATTTCGGCACTTTTCCTTGCAATCTCCGGAATAATTTTATTCACAAGGAAGAATTTCTCACTCAGTTTTTTCTTTCTTTCTTTTTTCACATGATACATCCTCAACTGCCTTCCCATGGATTTCAATGATAGTTCTATTTCCTCCTTAATCTCAGGCACCTCTGCGATTGCCTCCTTTGCTTCTGATGTGAAAGGTATTCTTGTGGATGCAACATGGACGAGTATTATCGCAGGACCCACAGGTATACCTGAGCCACCTCTCTGCTCAAGTCCGTAGCGGCGCCAGTCTATATCTCCAATAGCCTTCGTTATAACACACGCGCCCTGCTGATACAATAATGGAACACGATTGGCAAATCTCAGTATTTTTACAGGAGAGTCCTTTGGCAGTTCTCCTCCATAAACCAATCCACACTCCACAAGGAATGGATTACCACTATAAACCTTTGCTTCACGAGTCACTGGCTGCGCATAAAATCCGGGTTTTAATGAGCCAAGAACATTTTTTAAACCTTTTTTTATCAATGTTTCTCCAATTGGGGATAAACAATCCGTGGGTGGAGCCATCAATTTTACCTTAGAAAAGGAGTCCAATATTCTCTTTACCTCGCCTATACTTATCTCCTGTGGTCTCATCTCCTCATACAGATATGCTCTTTTGCAAATTTCCTCTGCTATTTTCGGGCTAACTCTGCTAAATTCATTGGTTAAAAATGATGTTAGACGGTATGTCTTCGTATTTCTTGCCATTTTTATCAATTCTCCAAGTTCAATCCCATGGGGGTGTGGCTTTATCTCCCTAACAGGTGGAGGTAATTTATCTGCAACTCTTTTAAATACCGTTCTATTTCCATCAGGATCCAGAAATATTATCTTGGCATGGGGATTAACTATGGCACTTTGCTGCAAATACTCAAATACACTCTGCTTCCCCCGTGTATAGCGACCACGAACATAAACTTCTATCCTAGTTCCCTGCTCCCTATCCCATATTATTGGCTCCTCCTTTATCACCTTTGGCTCGTTCTTCTTTGTATCTATGGAGAGGAGAATTTCATAAGCAACATCATCCTCCTTTATCTTTGAGGTTATCTTTGCTGGCTTTCCTGTGCTGAGTTGAGAGTACAAAATCACTGCACTTATTCCAATTCCCTGCTGTCCACGGGATTGCCTGAGAGCATGAAATCTTGACCCGTATAACAATTTTCCAAACACCAGAGGAATTTTTTTTCTTATTATTCCCGGTCCATTATCCTCCACAACTATTCTGTATTCATCCCTCCCCACATTATTAATTTCCACAAATATATCCGGAAGAACTCCACCCTCTTCGCATGCATCCAAGGAGTTATCCACTGCTTCTTTAACACTCACAACCAATGATTTTGTGAGAGAATCAAATCCCAAAATATGGCGATTTTTCTCAAAGAACTCCGCAACGCTTATCTCTTTCTGTTTTTTTGCCATCTCGTATGCTATTCCCATGCTCATCATCTTCGTATATTTGCGTGATATTTAAAAATTTCCTAACTCATATTGGAATTATGAAAGAAAAAGATTTTATAAAAAATTATTTAAAGGACTGCCTATTTACCTCCTGCAAGGTGAATATTTATGGCAGGGAAAAGAGATAGAACATTAACAAGAAAAATGCGAGATAAGTGGAGAGCAAAGGTATGGTATACCATAATCGCCCCTGAGACATTCAGTTCAAAGGAATTAGGGGTGACTCCCGCAGATGACCCAAAAAAGGTAGTGGGTAGAATTGCAGAAACAACTCTCTACGATATGACAGGTAATTTTAAAAAGATGCATGTGAAGTTATACTTCAGAATTAACAGGATTCAGGGGACAAATGCCTATACCAGATTTATAGGGCATGATATGACTGCAGATTACATAAGACGCATGATAAGGAGGAGAAGGAGCAGAATAGATATAATATTTGATGTTAAAACTTCCGATGGTTACATGATGCGGGTCAAGGTTCTTTGCGTTCCGGATAGAAGAATAAAATCCTCAATAGAGAGCGAAATAAGAAAAGAAATTATAAGGATTCTCAGTGAAAAAGCAAGGGGCATGGTTTTCTCAGAATATGTTAAATACTTACTCTCTGATGGTTCTATCAGGGAAATTTCCTCTGCTGTAAAATTAATATATCCCGTGAGGAGGATAGAGATAAGAAAATCTGAGGTGCTTCACTTCCCTGAGGAGAAGATAATTGAGATGCCTCAGGAGGAAAAGGAGGCTATGGAAGAGATACCCTCAGAGGAAATCTCTGAACCTCAACCAGAAATTGAAGTTGCTCCTGAGTCTCAGGAATGATGCCGGGGTGGCTCAGCCTGGTGGAGCGTCGGACTCATAGGGTAATTTACTTGCTTCACATCTGAGAAATCCGAAGGTCCCGGGTTCAAACCCCGGCCCCGGCACCTGATATTCTCATTTTATGGTAATATACACCGCCTTTGATTTATCAACTTCTCTCCATATATTCTCCATTATCTTC
>CAZVSZ010000003.1:0-27532 GCA_964630095.1 uncultured Thermoplasmata archaeon
TTCTCAACCATTTCCCTTACTAATCTTCATTTCTATATTTAAAGATTTTCCTATGTTCTGCCGTGTGTAGCCCCAAAAAATTAATATGTTTTTAAAGTATATCTACCTTTATGATTAAACCTCTTGTTATATTGCTCGCCATACTAATTTTGCTATCGGGCATTGTAATTTGGAATAACCAAGAAAAAATAGAAGTTAAAAAATCCAGAACTTATGCACCATGGCCCATGTATCATCAGAATCCAAAGAATACGGGGGAAAGCCCATACTCCACTACAAATAATAATGGCAACATTCTGTGGAAATTCTATGTGAATCACTCCGCTTGCTTTCAGGATTCTGTTGCCATAGATTCTGATGGAACCATCTATGTAAAAGGGGATAAACTGTATGCCATGAAGCCAGATGGGACACTCAAATGGGAATTCAACACAGATATGCGAACAGGACCTTCTGTGGATGCAAATGGGCATATATATTTCGTTGCAAATATCCCTGGGAATTACACTGCAACCATTCTTTACTGTCTTGATAAGGATGGAAATTTTCTCTGGAATTATACAGTTAATAACATAATAGGAACATCCATTACCATTGCAAATAACACGCTGTATTTTGGGACATTGGAGGGAAATCTGTATGCAATGAACCCATCTGGAAGTGTAAAGTGGATATTCAATGATGGCTTGGATGACCCCGCATGCAGAATAGAGGGAACTCCCGCAGTTGGAAATGATGGAACTATTTATTTCCCGGTATATAATTTTTATTTTTTTGCAGTAACTCCTGATGGAAATGAAAAATGGAGGGCGGAACCAGGATACTCAACCTGCGATGCAACACCAGCAATAGGAAGTAATGGATTGATATATGTTGCAGCCGGGGTATATGTTGATGGTTCTTGGCATAAAAATGTTTATGCTCTCAATAAAGGTGGAAGTCTGGTATACGAAAGTCCTGATGTTTCCACTGAGGGGGGTGCCTGGTATGTTGTTCCTGCTATAACTACCAATAACACAATTTATGTTATTGGGGATGGTATGCATACTTTATATGCTCTAAATGAGAATTTGACTATAAGGTGGAGTATCATAGAGCAGGATATATATTTTACTTCTTCACCCACTGTAGATAGTAATGGGATAATATATGTCACAGACACAACATCTGTATTTGCAATTTATCCAAATTCAACAATAAAGTGGCAAACTCGCATGGATAAATCATCCAGTGATGTTTCTATTCCTGCAATTGATTCCAATGGAAATATCATCTTAGTATGGGATAAGAACCTCACTTCATTTGGGAATCAAAGTATACCAGAGTTCTATTCCACATCGTATATGATATCTTTTTCCCTTATTGCCATGGCGGCATTCATAATTTTCGGAAGAAAAAATATAAATGAATAGTTCCAAAAATAGGTGGAATATCTGGGAGAGTTTTTTCTTTGTTTCCCTTTCTTTCTAAGAAGGGGTGTAAAGAATTATTTTCTTTTTAATCTGGATTAACCTCTTATGTTACAAGTTTGCCCTGCAAAGGAAGGGATTAACGAGCATCTTTGATGTGAGTTTGCCTTCCTTTAGGAGGGGTTAATCCCGCCCCTCTCAGAAGGGACTTCTCGCCGATAAAGTTAAAAAATCAAATTTTTTATAGATTATGAACATGGACTATTATGAAAATCTACGATACTCTTACGGGGAGAAAAAGGGAATTTATTCCAATTCATGAGGGGAGGATTGGTATATATGTGTGTGGTCCCACAACATACGATTATCCCCATATTGGTCATGCGAGAGTTGCAGTAATGTTTGATATCTTTCGCCGTTTTCTTGAATATCGTGGATATGATGTGATTTATGTCTCAAATATAACAGATATAGATGATAAGATAATAAACAAGGCAAATGAGAGAAATACAGATCCGATTGATATGGCACATTACTATGCAGGGGAATATATGAAAGATATGAAAAAACTCAGAGTAAGAGAGCCCAACATAATTCCGAAAGCCACAAGGCACATTGATGAGATAATAGAACTTGTAAAAAAATTAATTGAAAGGGGATATGCTTATGAGAGTGATGGAGATGTTTATTTCTCAGTAGAGAAATTCAAAGAATATGGAAAATTATCACACAGAAAATTGGAGGAGATGATTGCCGGTGCGAGAGTGGAAATAAATGAAAAAAAGAAAAATCCCCTTGATTTTGCAGTATGGAAGAAGTCAAAGAAAAATGAACCTTCATGGGATTCTCCCTGGGGGAAAGGAAGACCTGGCTGGCATATTGAATGCTCCGCAATGAGCATGAAATACATTGGATACACGATTGATATTCATGGTGGTGGTGCAGATTTGATTTTTCCACATCATGAAAATGAGATTGCCCAGAGCGAGGGAGCAACGGGAAAAAAATTTGTGAATTACTGGATGCATGTGGGGCTTGTCAATTTTGAAGAAGAGAAAATGAGCAAATCCATCGGAAATGTATTTTTAATCAGGGATATACTGAAAAAATACCCTCCGGAGGCAATAAGGGTAATGTTCATAAACACCCATTACCGAAAACCATTTGATTTCAATTTAAAAAATCTTGAAGATTCCATGGTTCTTCTCCAAAGAATATGGGGGGCATACGAGGATCTCAAAAGAAGATCAGGAGATGGAAATGGTGAAACTGGAAGAGAAATATGCAGTGAGTATGAAGACAGGATCATTTCTTCACTTGAGGATGATTTTAACACGAGAGATGCGATGAAGCACTATCTTGAATTCATATCCAAAACGAGAAATCTTGAAGGTGCAGATGCAAGAGAAGCCCTGAATTTCCTTGAAAAATGGGATAGAATATTTGATATACTCCCCAAAAAGAAGGAAGGGGGTATTGAGGAAAAACTGGTGAATTTGATTCTAAAAATAAGGGAGGAAATTAGAAAAGAGAGAAATTTTGCTCTTGCGGATAAGATAAGAGATTCGCTAAATGAAATGGGAATAAAGATTGAAGATACGAAGGATGGTGTGAAATGGATATACATGAGATGATTTAAATGAAAAAATGGCTCTATCCCCTGATAAAATTTGTAATTTATTTCATTATTGCCATTTATTTTCTCTTCGGAAATCTGAATATTTCTCCACTCTATGCGGGAATCATAGGCGTGTTCTTTATCTCACTTGCAATAAGACAGTTTCTGATATTCCTAATCAATATCACTGCACCCCACGGAAGAATGCCCAAAAGAGAGAGATATCTGAGAAAATCCATAAGTCATTTCTTCACTGCAATACTATTCAGTTTTGAGGGGTACATATTCTGGAAGGACGCAAGATTATTGAATCATTTTATTTCTATAGGATTCATAAATTTAATCTTACTTATTTTTTTCGGGATAGCAGCCATATCCATTGTGGTATCAATAATTTATTTCATACTTGCAATTTTTAAATAATGGAAAAAATTATGAGGGTTTAAGCGTCCCTTATCCCCTCTTCAGTTATCTTCATTACAATTTCTCCCGTGGGAAGGCATGGAGAATCTATCAATCTTGCTATTCTCTTTTCTCCTTTGCTCTTTCTTAAATAAATCCTGTATGCTGCCGTATGTCCAACTATGTTTCCGCCTATGGGATGCATAGGGTCTCCATACATCTGGTCTGGCTTTGCAGATACCTGATTCGTGACTGCAATAACTGCATTATTCTTGTCTGCAAACCTTAGGAGGTCATGCATGTGCCTGTTCAAAAGTTGCTGTCTCTCCGCTAGGGAACCACGACCAACATACTCTGCACGAAAATGCGCAGTCAAAGAATCCACTATGAGAAGACGAACAGGATATTCCTTTGCAAGGTCTGCTGCCCTATCAACAAGAAGAATCTGGTGGTGAGAGTTGAATGCCCTTGCTACATGAATCTTTTTCAGAACTTCCTGCTCATCAAGATTGTATGCTTTTGCCATCTGTAATATCCTCTCGGGTCTAAAAGTATTTTCCGTATCAATGAATACTGCATGTCCATCTAATCCTCCCTTTTCAACAGGCAGTTGCACATTCACTGCTAATTGGTGCACTAACTGCGTCTTCCCCGAGCCAAATTCTCCAAATACCTCCGTTATTGTCTGCGTTTCCAGTCCCCCGCCCAATAGTCTGTTCAACTCCTGGGAGCCAGTAGTTAATTTTGTAATTCCCTTTCTTCTCTGGTATATTATATCCCCCGTTTCAAAATTACCAACATCCGCATATTTCTGGGCTGCCGCTATAATTTTCTGAGCAAGCCCTTCTCCTATGCCTGCAAACTCCGCCAGGTCCTTTGGTGGCACCACCGCAATATCTATTAAATTTGTGTATCCTGCCTCTCTCAATTTCTCTGCTGTTGCCTCGCCAACTCCCGGCAAATCTTCAAGCGCAAATTCCTTTTTTTCATCTTTTTTCCTCGCCATCTAATCACCTATTTTTTGCTTAATCTTCATCATTAATAAATCTTCTCAAAGACCCTTAGAAATATACTTTATCAGGTCCACAACCCTCGCAGAATAACCATACTCATTATCATACCAAGCAAGCACCTTAACCAGATTTCCACGAACATAGGTTTCATTCGCATCAAACATTGCACTGTGTGGGTTTCCCTTGAAATCTGAGGACACCAGTGGCTCATCCACATACTCCAATATTCCCTTCAACTCTGTTTCAGATGCTTTTTTGAATGCTTCCTTTACCCCATCCTCTGTTGGTGCCTTTTCAACTTCCGCTACAAGATCCACAAGTGAAACGGTACTTGTAGGAACTCTCACAGAGATACCATGCATCTTGCCGTCTAATTCAGGAATTACAAGACCTATTGCACTTGCAGCTCCAGTTGTTGTTGGTATTATGTTCATCCCTGCAGCCCTTGCTCTTCTCAAATCCTTATGAGGTAAATCTAAAAGCTTCTGATCATTTGTATAGGAATGAATTGTCGTCATGAGGGCATATTTTATCCTGAAATTATCATGAAGAACTTTTGTTATCGGTGCCAGGCAATTCGTGGTGCAGGATGCGTTGGATATCACATCATGCTTCTCAGGGTGGTAATTATTTTCATTCACTCCAAGAACAATTGTTACATCTGCCGGTTCACCCTTTGATGGCGCTGTTATTATCACTTTCTTGGCTCCTGCTCCAAGATGCTTTGCTGCCTTATCTCTGGAGCGAAAAATGCCTGTGGATTCCACAACAATATCCACATCTAGGTCTTTCCATGGAAGATTCTCTGGATTTCTCTCCGAGAATATTGGTATCTCCTTTCCATCCACAATTATTGTTTTTTCTGTGTATTCAACTTTCCCTTTAAATTTTCCATAATTTGTATCATATTTCAAGAGATGTGCCAATGTCTTTGCATCTGTTATGTCATTAAGTGCCACAAAATCTATGTCTCTGTAGCCCACTCGAAAAACAAGCCTTCCAATTCTTCCAAACCCGTTTATTGCTACCCTCACCATTTTTTTCACCAAGCCTGCATGTATTCCAAATACAAAAAAATAATGTTTATAGACACCTCCAGCGGGTTTCTATAACTTCCTGCAACCTAATTCTACTCCTCCAGCAATTTAGAGGGGTTATAATCCCCTTTCTTTAGAAAAGAAAGTTGTCATAGCCCTCCACAAAGAAAGAGGGGTGTTTGAAATAGGAAGAAATGGTTATACTTCAACTCTTATTCCTAACCTTTCCGTGAGTTCCTTATACCGATTTCTTATTGTTACCTCCGTTACGCCAGCAACCTCCGCAACTTCTCTCTGTGTTCTTCTCTCATCACAAAGAATTGATGCTATGTATATTGTGGCTGCTGCAACACCCGTTGGGCCACGACCAGATACTATCTGCCTCTCTTCTGCCATCTTCAGTATTTCGTATGCTTTCTTCTTCACTTCTCCACTCAGTTTTAATTTGGAACAGAATCTATCTATGTAGTCCTGGGGTTTTGTGGGCATTATATTTAACTTCAGTGTTCTTCCCATTATCCTGTACACTCTCCCAATTTCCCTCTTCTTTATCCTTGTGACAGATGCAATTTCATCAAGTGTCCTCGGTATATCCAGCATTCTGCATGCAGCATATATGCTCGCAGCAACAACACCCTCTATACTTCTCCCCCGAATCATATTCTCCTTAACCGCTTTACGATATATAACTGCAGCAGTCTCACGAACATCCTTTGGAAGTCCAAGATTTGTTGATATCCTTTCCAATTCCTGTAATGCCTGTGTTAAGTTTCTCTCGGCGGCATTGCTCACCTTTATTCTTTTCTGCCATTTTCTCAAACGATATAGTTGAGCACGACTCTTTGAAGGTATTGACTTACCATAAGAATCCTTGTTTTTCCATGAGATTTCGGTGCTGAGACCTTTATCATGAATTGTATATGTCATGGGTGCTCCTGTTCTTGCTCTCTCCTCTCTTTGCTCGGAATTAAATGCGCGCCATTCTGGTCCCTGGTCGATATATGATTCATCTATAACAAGGCCACAGTCCATGCAGACCAACTCACCATGCTCATAATCCCTAACCAGATGCGTTGAGCCACATTCTGGACATCTTGTTATTTCATCCATCCATTTTTTCTTATTTTTTTCTTTTGGCATTTTTATTCCCCCTTATTATTATTTTCCCTCCTTCATATTTTCCTTCAATACTTATTTTTACATAGGGCTTCTCAACGGGTCCAAATATGTGTATTATTCTCCCTATATATTTCCCATTACCTCTATACGCCCTGTAGTTGAGCTTCGCCTTTTTAACGCGGGCAATTAAATATTCTTTATTCTCACATACAAACTCCGCTTTCAGATTCTTCATCATATTAAGTATGATGTATTGGTATTTAAACTTTACGAAATGTTAATAAATTTTTCCTTCACAATCACAAATCATGTTGGGGAAAATTTAATTATGTAGATGCAAATACAGATTTGGTGACTGATATGGTTCTTGACTCGCTGTTTAACAAAGAAAACCGCATGTTGAAGAAATCTACAAAATTATATGAAAGGGGAGAGGGACTTCTGAGTAAAAACAATCCTCAGGGTATGTCTTATTTGGTTGAATCTTTTAATACTGTAAAGGATTCTCTTCCCGTAATAAAAGAGAGAAAAAATGATTTTTCATCACTTCTATCAAAGATTGGCGCTTCCCTGAATAAACATGGTGATTTCAAAAGAGCATCAGAATGTTTCAAACTCTCACTTCAACTAAATAATAAAAATGTTGATGCCTATGTAAATTATGCCCTTGCGATTTCCTCAAAAAAAGATTTTGACCATGCATTAACTCTTGTGGATAAAGCATTGAGTATTGATAGGAAGTCCAAAAAAGGTTGGGAGGCAAAAGCGGAAATTTACGAGAGAATGGGGGATATAGATGAGACTCTCAAAATTTACCAGAATCTCATAAATTTGTATCCAGATGAAGTGGGATATTATGATAAGTATCTGAAGCATAAGCCAAATGATGTGGATATACTTTTCAAGAAAGGGGTCTTGCTTTACAACAGGAAAAATTTTGATGGCTGCATAAAAATAATGAGGGATGTGGTTGATTTAAGCCCACATCACAAAGATGCTTTTGTTTATCTTGGTGCCGCCTATACAAAAATGAATCAGTTAGAGAACGCAATAAGTTCCTTCAAAAAGGCATTAAATATTGATCCAAACGATAAACCCTCCTGGATTAATCTTGGGGTTATTTACAAAAAAAGGGGGGAATATGAGAATGCCCTCCGCTGTATAAAAGAGGCAATCAAAATAGATCCAAATGATCCCCGAGCATGGTATTTAAAGGCTTCCGTGGAATATGCTATGAATGATTATGAAACTGCGTTAAATACTCTAAGGAAATCCATTGATTTAAACAGTGATTATAAGGATGCTTTCCTTTTGAAAAGGAGTATCCTTAAAAAAATTGATATACCCGATGAGATGATTAATACCTGTAAAAAATTAATTGAGATGGGAGAGAAAGAAATAGATATATACTATGATTTGGCGCTTGCTTATTTTAAAACCAAAAATTATGATGCTGCTTTAAAAGTTGCAACCACCATATTAAAAACATCATCATATCATCTTCCCACATTAAACCTTCAAAAGGAGATTATGAAAAAAATGGGGCGGTGGGATTATATTATACCGATATGTGAAACAATTTTGAGCGTGGAGCCTAAAAATATAAGTGCGTATATGGATATTGCACTTTCATACGAGAAACTTGAAAAATATGAAAGCGCTTTGAATTCCCTGATTCAGGCATCAAATATTGATCCGAAAAATATTGAAATATGGAAGAGGAGAAAAGAACTTGCAAAGAAGTTAAACAAGCCTGCGGAGATCATCAATTCCTCACTCCAGATTATAAGAATGACAGATGATTATGATGCCCATTTAGATCTTGCCAAAGCCTATTATTCCACGGGAAGGTTTGATGAATCACGAAAAGTTCTTGAAAAGGCTATAAGAATCAAAGAGAGTGATTTTGCATGGAATCTTCTTGGTATGGCTTACTATAAATTGGGCGATTTTGAAAAGGCAAAAAGTGCTTTTGAAAGAGCAACTGCGATTAATCCGGGCGAGAAAAAATACTGGAGTAATCTGGGGTGGATTCTTGAAAAACTTGAAAAATATGAGGATGCAATTAATTGCTTTGATAAAGCCCTATCTATGGATAGCAGAGATATGAGATTGTGGTATGAGAGAGGAATTTGCCTTAAGAAAGTGGGAAAATTGGAGGAATCTTTAAAAAGTTTTGAAGAATCCCTGAAAATCAACATGAAATTTACAAAGGCACTTTTTGAAAAGGCTTCTGTGCTTCTTGAATTAAATCATCTTGATGAATCTCTCAATTCCTTTAACTCTCTTCTTAAATTGGAACCTGCGAATCACCTTGCAATGTACAAAAGATCTCTTATAAGATTCAAAAAGAAAGAATATGAATCCTGCTTAAAGGATATAGATGATGCTTTGAAATATGAAAAATCTGAAGATTATTTAGAACTTAAAAAATCCTGCTGCAAAGAGATGAAGAACTGGGACTGCGTAATCAAAACATGTAGGGATATTCTCACACTTAACAGAAAGAACATATCAGCTTACAGGGATCTTGCACAGACATATGCCAAGATTGGAAAAATAGACAGTAGCATTGAAATTTACAGGGATGCACTTGAAATTTTTCCTGATAATGAAGTTTTTCTTTATGAACTTAAGGATATCCTGTTCTCAAACGGAAGATATGCTGATGTGATAGATGTGGCAAAGAAGATTCTTTCAATTAATCCTGAAGATTATAAAAATTTAATAGATTTGAGCAAATCGCTGATAAATTTAGAAAAATATAAAGAGGCTAAAGAATATCTTCTCAGAGCGGTAAATTTGAAGAAGACCAGTGAGGGGCTCATTCTCCTTGGTGATATATTCACAAATTTAAAAAATCTAAATGATGCGCTAAAATATTATCAGGAGGCTCTTAATATTGAAACAAATCCGGAGATATATTACAAGATTGCAAAAACAGAATATGAGTTGGGAGATTTGAATTCTGCATTAAAAAATATAAGGAGAGGTTTTAAAATGGAGAAAAAAGCAAAATATTATATTCTTGCTGCTGAGATTGCTCTTAAAAAGAATGATTTCAATTCTGCTCTGAAATATGCAAAAAGTGCCCAGAAGATTGAAGATACTCCAGATGTGCGTTTGGTTCTTGGAAAAATTCTATTTGCAATGGGTGAATATGATGAGGTTATCAGCACTCTGAAGAAAACAGCCAAAGAGGGAAATTTAGATTCTTTAAAACTTCTTGCCTCGTCCCTTGAAATGAGTGAGAGATATGAGGAGGCAATAAAAATATATAATCTATCCATTGAGAAGAATAAAAAAGATCCTGAGCTGTGGTCCGGGCTTGGGAGATGTTATTTAAAATTAAATGATCTTGAAAATTCCCTAAAAGCCTATGAGAGGGCTTTTCTAATATCTCCAGATAACAGGGATGTGTGTGAGAATCTGGCATTCATCTGCGAGAAGATGGGAAGATATAACGATGCTTTAAACTACATAGATAAGGCAATTGGCATTGAACCGGACAATAAATATCTGTGGAACTCAAAGGGATTAATTTTGAAAAAGATGGAAGATTATAATAATGCAAAAAAATCATTTGAAAGGGCATTAAAAATAGATCCAGATTTTAAGCCCGCAATAGAGGGAAAGAAAGATTGCGAGAGAATTATAGAGGAGATAGAGATAGAAAAATATGCCAGAGATGTCCTTCTGCTTGAATATAAAACAGGCAAGCATGTGACAAAGAAAAACGCTTTTAAAAAATTAAATATTCCTCTTTCTCTTCTTCCAAAGGTATTTGATTATATAAAGAGAGAGGAGCCTTTCAACATTGAGAACCTTGAGGATGATAGAAAAAAGAAATTTGAAAAGGCAAGTTTGAGTATTGCAAAATCTCTCCAAAAAATAGAGGATTTAAGATTATGTGATATTGTTGCAGTAACAAAACTGGATATAAAGAGTTCAAAGAGATTGCTCAGATACATAAACTCCTGCCTGTCCACGGAAGAAGATTTCCAGCCTACTGATGAGGATGAAAGACTGGTAAGAAGAACTCTTGAACTTGAAATAAAGAATTATGGGTTATTGAATCTAATGCTCAATCTTGATATCGGAATATGCGAGGCTAAGAGAGTGAAAAAACTATTGGAGGAACTCAAGGAAGAAGAGGGGGTGGAAGGAGAAGTTGAGGAGAAAGAGGTAGAAATTAAAAATGTCCCTCAAGAGGTGAGTGAGGAGAAGGGTGAGGAGGAACTAAGATTATGAAATATTATTATTCCCGCCCCAACTTCAGGTTCTATCCAGAGGAAATCAGGGATATGGGAATTGCTATTACCGTACTTACATTTGCCATGACAATACTCTTTCGTGGTTTGGATTTTTATTCTTATTATTTTTATCTCCCAATTGCATTTGTTGCGGTGATCACGGGATTCTTTGCGCATGAACTCTCCCATAAGTATGTCGCTTTTAGATTGGGTTATCCTGCTGCCTTCCGCTCCTGGAATATCGGTTTATTTATAGCCTTTATCACATCTTTCTTCGGTTTTCTCTTTGCTGCTCCGGGTGCTGTTGTTGTTTACGGTTATCCCTCCCGTGAGGAAAACGGTAAAATCTCTGCTGCTGGACCCATATCCAATATAATCATTGGAACGATATTCTTTATCTTTGCTATACTATTTCCCCTTTTCCAAATTGCTTTCTTTTATATCTATTATCTAAATTTCTTCTTAGCATTTTTCAATCTACTTCCAATACCGCCGATGGATGGTGTAAAAATTCTTCACTGGAATTTGAGTATTTATATTGTCCTTCTTATTTTAAGTTTGTTTGGTGTTGTAATACCCTATATACCATAGGATACTCCGGGGTGACCCCTCTTTTTCCTCTGGAGAGTAAAAACTTAAATCATCATTACCATGCCCCCTGTGGTGATTAAATTGAAAAAGACTGCTCTCCATGATGTTCATGTAAATATGGGTGCGAAAATGGTTGAATTCGCAGGCTTTCACATGCCGTTATGGTATACTGGAATACGTGATGAACATCTTACTGTTAGAAACAGTGTTGGTATCTTTGATGTATCTCATATGGGAGATTTAATAGTTGAAGGAAAAGATGCAACCGATTTTTTAAGTTTTGTTCTTCCCACGGATTTTTCAAAGAAAGATCTTATGCAGGCAAGTTACACAGCATTCATAAATCATCGCGGTATTCTTATAGATGATACTATTGTGACAAAATTGAGTGATGAGAAATATCTTGTAGTTCCAAATGCTGCAACTGCTGATTTGATATATCATCATCTCTATGCCCTCGCTGGTGGATATAAAATTAAAATAAGTAATTTTACAAATGAATTAACATGCTTGGCAGTCCAAGGTAGAAATGCAGAAAAAGCAATACAGAAAATTACAGATTATAATTTAAGTGATCTTGGGTTTTTTAGGGGTGCATTTATAAATATCATTGATTTGAATCTTAATAACAAGCCTTTTGAAGAGAACAAAATATTTATATCAAGAACAGGGTATACTGGTGAGGATGGTTTTGAACTTATATTCCCTAATGAATATGCTGAAAAACTCTGGTGGAAGATACTTAATGCTGGGAAAGAGTGGGGTATAAAGCCAGTTGGACTTGGGGCAAGGGATACACTTCGTTTAGAAAAGGGCTTTCTGTTAAGTGGTCAGGATTTTGAGCCTCTATACGAACCAAGAACACCGGTTGAAGCAGGGATTTCTTGGGTTATTGATTGGGACCATGATTTCCTTGGCAAGGAAATGCTCCACAGACAGAAGATGGAGAAGAAGTATGACCTTTTCAGAGGGATAGTGTTGAAGGAGAGGGGAATACCTAGGCATGGGCAGGATATATACAAGAACAATAAGAAAATTGGTTATTTAACAAGCGGGACATTATCACCTGTTTTAAATGTAGGAATAGGACTTGGATATGTAAGGAGACCATATATAAAAGTTGGAACAGAGGTGGAGGTAGAGATTAGGGGAAAGAGAGTAAGAGGAGAGATTAAAAAACCAAGGATACTTCCATAGGAAATAGGGGGGTCTCCCTATAGATTGAAAAATAATTTATAAATGCGAAAATCATTGGTAAGTTCTGGGTGAAATACCAGAGCAAGAAAACGATCCTGCTGAGCCATAACTACTCCACTCCCCAGTCTTGCAAGAATTCTGCATTCTCCATAGCATCTCTCAATTATGGGTGCGCGGATAAAAACAGCATGATATTTTCCCAAGTTTTCAAAATCAAAATCCGCTTCAAAGCTCTCCCGCTGCCTTCCAAACGCATTTCTTCGTATGTCCATATCCATAAGGGCAAGAGTTTTCACACGGTTATCATCCACAACATTCTTTGCCATGAGAATTGAGCCGGCACAGGTGCCCATTACTGCAAGTTTCCCTTCTTTCGCCTTCTCCACCACAATGTTATATATCCCGCTTTTCACTAACAATCTTGAAATTGTTGTGCTTTCTCCACCAGGTATTATGAAATGCGTGATATTATCCAGATCTTCCACCCTTCTAACTAATCCCACATCACCTTTAAATTTATAAATCTCGGCGGCTTTTTTCACCGCTTCATAATGCTCGCTTACATCTCCCTGGAGAGCAAGAACACCTATTTTCATTTTTCATCCCTTATTTCTTCCAGAATCTCCTTTGCACGATCCACTCTCACTTTTTTCTCTTTTACCATAATCTCCGCAACCTTTTCAATTTCATCACCCTTTGCACCCGCCATAATTGCTATATTCCTTGCATGCAAACTCATATGCCCCTTTTGAATTCCCTCTGTGGCAAGAGCACGAAGAGCTGCAAAATTTTGAGCAAGTCCAACTGCAGCAAGAATCTCACTGAATTCTCTTGCACTCTTTATTCCCAATATTTTTCTTGCAATCTTTGCCTTGGGATGTGAACTTGTTGCCCCGCCAATAATTCCAACAGCAAGTGGGAGTTCAATTGTCCCCACAAGATTTCCCTTAGAATCCTTTTCATAATTACTCATGGATGTATATCTTCCATTCATCGCAGCGTATGCATGGGCACCTGCCTCTACTGCCCTCCAGTCATTGGCAGTGGCTATTAAAACGGCATCAATACCATTCATAATCCCCTTGTTATGTGTGGCTGCCCTGAAAGGGTCAATCCGGGCGAATTCATAGGCATAAAGAATTCCTTCAACAGTATCCTCGCCGATAACATCTTTTTTCCACACCGCTCTGGCTCTTGCAAGACGATAAACGGCAAGATTGCTTAAAATTCTCAGATATACCCTCCCCTCAGTTAAATCCTCAATGTATGGAGCGAGCGTCTCAGCCATGGTGTTCACGGCATTTGCGCCCATTGCATCGCGGACATCCACTAAAAGATGAACAACGAGCATAGGCCCCATTTTTGAATCAATTACCCTGGTCTCTATATCTCTACATCCACCCCCAACCTTAATTAGAACAGGATCAACTTCATTTGCTATTTTTTTCAGTTCTTCTTTTTTCTCTAAAATCTTTAATTTTGCAAAATGCGGGTCTTTGAGGCCAATAACCTGAATCTGGGCAATCATAATTGGCTGGGATGATGATGTGAAAAACCCGCCACCTGGTCTTGCAAGTTTTGCAGCATGGCTTGCAGCTGCAACCACACTCGGCTCTTCTATCGCCATAGGGATTAAGTAATCTTTTCCATTTATCAGAAAATTTGTTGCAATTCCAAGGGGAAATTCCATCTCACCAATGACATTTTCAATCATAACATTTGCAAGTTCTATGGGAAGGTGCCCATTGAGAATCATGCTCGTATCATCATCACTTAAATCTGCGAATTCCTTCACTATTTTCAATCTTTCATCCATGCTCATATTATAAAATCCTGGAATTCTTGAACTTTTCATAGCGGGAAATAGGAAAACATTATTAAATTTTTTGCTGTTTGAGCATAATCGTGGATAGAATGACAATCCAGAGAATCATCAATATTGCCTCACCCAATTCGGCAGTTCCAAAACCAATTCTCGGATAAAGAAAATAAAAAAGATATCCCATAGGAAGCACAATTACTGAATATGTGCCGAGAGGATATTTTTTTATGATTATTTCATCAATGCCGTATACAAAAATCCCTACCATAGCCAGATTGTAGTAAATTACAGCAAAAGGATTGTGGAAAGATGTGCCTTTGGGAAACAAGCCTATTAAAATTAAAAAAATTGAGGATATCAATAAAAGAACTCCAGCAGAGTATTTAATGGGGCGATTAAGATAAAAGAGTATAAGTGATATAGAAAACAGGAAAAAGAAAATGCCTGAGAGGATCATACCACCATTGAAAATATAGGCATATTTTGCACCTAATTTACCCAGGTCACTGATGGAATTCTTTATAAGAGTAAAATCTCTATGAAGATAGATGGACACAACTAAGAACAGAGAGAAAATAAAAACGGAAACGAGACCAGAAAATCCTCCTAACATCACTACTTTTTCTTTACTAATCATCATTTACCAAGGTAATGAGAGAGAATTTAAAAATTTTTTCATAGGGCAAAGTATTGGGCAATTCCATCAAGAACATACTGTATTGCAAATGCTGTGACGAGCAAACCCATAATTCTTGTAAAAGCGCGAGAACCCTTCTCCCCCATGAACTTCGCTACATAATCTCCACCCAAAAACAGCAGGGCGGTAATAAGAATAACGGAAATAATAGATATCAATATTTCCGCCATGCCATCAAATTTTGTTCCGTATTTTCCCATCAATATTATGGCGAGAGATATGGCTCCTGGACCTGCAAGCATGGGAGTTCCAAGAGGGACAATAGCAACATCCCCCGCCTCCTCATGCAATTTTGCCTTTTTACCTGTGCTTCTTGGTTTATCCCCCTCACGAACCATTTCAATACCCACAATGAGCATGAGGATGCCACCTGCAATCATCAAAGCAGCAATTGATATACCCATGAAATTGAGGATATATATGCCAGTAAACTGAAAGAATATCAGAAGAGAGATGGAGGTTATGGTTGCATCTCTAATTATTCTCCTCCTCTGCTTGGAACTCAAACCCGATGTGAAAGAGATATAGAGCGGGAGAGATGCAAAAGGATCTATAACAGCAAAAACAGGAACGAATATGTGAAGAAAAGTATTCCAATCCATAAATATCAGGGTGGGAGGTCCTTGGACAGGGTTTCTAATTTCCCCATAATCATATACACAACGGTTCTGCCATGCACGGGAATATTTGGATCGTTTGCAATTTCATCAAGTTCAAAAATTGCACTTGCAACACGAACATCAAGTGGTTTATCTTCCTGGATAAGTGTTTCCTTTGCATGAATGATCTCCCTTCTTATATTTCTTGGAACGGATGTATCCTCTCCAAGTTCTGTCATTAACGAAATTATCTCATCATATAGTTTTTCCACAGACATTTTTATCACCTCATTCAAATTTTATACCTCTCTCCTTATATGTGTTCACCACAAGGATGGTTTCTGTTTTTAAAACCCCATCCAATTTTGATATGTTTTTAAGAATGAATTCTTTTAAATCTCCGTATGATGGAAATTTAACCTTTAGAATTATATCATAGGTTCCTGTGGCAAGAAAAACATCCTCCGCATTCTTGAATTTTACACATTCTCCTGCAATGCCCCCGATATTTTTTGTATCGCATTTAATACCTATTAAAGCAGTGACAATGTGCTCCTGATAATACTGGTTCATTATTACATCCTTATCTTCCATTGGAATCACCAAGCGTGAATAATGCTTCTTGTATTTATATTTTTAGAATTGAGGCAAAAAATAAATATGAGAAGAAATCTTGTTAATATGTGAAAAAACGCGAGTTTCTTGTGGAGCAAATTGCAAAGCGAGGATTATGTGCAATATGCAAGGGAACAAAGATGCTCTGCGGTAAGAAAGAGTGTCCTTTACTTGTAAGATACTACTCTCTTCTGAGAGCACAGAAAAAAGTGAATAAAGAGATTTATGGCTCCTCTCCTCCTGGCTTTTTCGTTGGGAGATATGGATATCCCAAGGTTTATATTGGTCCACTGCTCCCTCCCGATATTGGAAACACTGAGTATATGGACATTCCTGAACTCTGGATAGATATGAATATGAGAAAGTTTGTTGATATGCGTTCATCGCTTGTAAGGGGAATGAAGAGAGTTGATATTCATGATGCCAAGGAGCCAGATTACAGAATTCTTGAAATTCAGGAATTCGGTATGGCTGAAAAGCATGTTGATTCGGAGGTTATTTTTGAGAAAAAGCCGCAAGGTCGTATTGTTGCCGGGAGCGAGGTACAGCCCTATGGACCGCGGGGGAAAATTGAAAAGATGAAAATTGGAAATGTTAAGGTGAACAGAAAAATTGAGAGATTTTATTATGATGAAATCGGAGCGAGGGAGGCAGTTCTCCATCTCTACAGGGAAGGGATAAGGGTCTCCTCACTGCAGCGTGCTTTCAGTGCTGGGATATTTGGAAGAGATAAGAAATTTGTCCCCACGAGGTGGAGCATAACCGCAGTGGATAACACGATAGGAGAGGAACTGGTTATCCAAGTAAAGGAATTTGAAATAATTGATAAACCCATGGTTTTTAAGTCTCATAGGATGGGAAACATATTTATTGTGATATTCCTCCCATTCTCCTGGAGTTATGAGCTTGTGGAGGCGTGGTATCCGGGAACCATATGGAATCCCTACGGGGAGAAAATATTCATGGTATCAAGTCATGAATTTTATGAGGGACGAAAAAACTATGCAGAAATTGGTGGCTGCTATTACTCAGCCCGCCTTGCTGTTGGAGAGAAATTGGTTGGAATGAAAAAACAGGCAAGGGTGATAGTTTTAAGAGAAGCACAGCCATCCTATCTAATGCCCGTTGGAGTATGGCAGGTTCGTGAGAATGTCAGAAATGCACTGCGGAGCGAAAGTATGGAATTTGATAATATAAAAGATGCCATAAATTATGCCCTATCCTTCTTTCATATTCCCAAGAGGTACTGGTTTGAGAATTCAAAGTTACTGTTTGATTTATATCACCAGAGGAGGATTGATGAGTTTGCGTTACATTGAAATATTTGTGAAAAGAGCACTTTCAAAATCATTACTGGAAGCAACTGATTATGCCCTCAACCCTTACAGGGGCTGTGAGCATCAGTGCATCTATTGCTACTCTCCCTTTGTCACCCACATGCCCATTGATGAATGGAGAAGTGTTGTTTATGTAAAGAGAAATCTCCCAACTGCACTCAATATAGAATTGAAAAAAATGAAAAAGAGGGGATTTATAACAATAGGCACCGTTACTGATGCTTATCAGCCAGCAGAGAAGAAATACGAAATAACAAGAAAATCCTTATATGTTTTGCTCAAATACGATGCGAGAATTTCAATACTCACAAAATCATCGCTTATTTTAAGGGATATTGATATTTTAGAAAAATTTAAAGAGGTGCATGTAGGAATAACAATAACAACCCTTGATGATGATATGAGAAGAAAAATTGAACCAGGTTCATCAAGTGTGGATTCAAGATTGAGTGTTATTGAGGAATTTGAAGGAAGAACAATAACATACATGTTCGTGGGTCCAATTTTTCAAGGAATTGGAGATGCGGACATTGAAGAATATTTTAGGATTGCAAGGAGGCACAAACTGAATTATATTATTTTTGACAGATTCAGATTTAAAAGGGGAATGGTCATCCCCGATTTCTTGAGAAGCAGGGATTTGAGTGATGCATATTATTCTTCTCTGAGGGAAAAAATAATGAAAATTGCGAAAAATTATGAAACCCCAACACATATTGAGTGGTAAGTAATTGCAAAAAAGTAAAATAGTATTTCATTAATATCCCCTTGGTGGGATGCATGAAGGAGGTAATAATTCCAGTAATTGTGGCAATAATAGTAATTTTTAGTTCGCTCGCCACAATCACCCCAGTGATGAAGCATGAGGAAAAAGCCCCAGGATTCACATTTGACCACTATCCGAGTTATGAAGAGATGAACCATACAATACACCAGATGCAGATGTACTACTCCAGTATAATGAAGGTATTTTCAATTGGTAAAACATGGGGATGGAACAAAGTCACAGGAAAGTATGATTCCCCTCGGGAAATATGGGCGATAAAAATATCTGATAATGTAAATCAGGATGAAAGAGATAAGGAGCCGGGAATTATGATAAACTGGCATCATGCCAGAGAGTGGATAGACCCCGCCTTTAATCTGTATCTCATGCAGCACCTCTTGGAGGAATACAACACGAATGACACGATTCACTGGCTTGTTGATCACTACGAAATATACATAATTCCAATGACAAATGCAGATGGCTATGTTCAGGATGGAAATGGAAACTTGAGTAATTTGAGTGGTGGCTGGGGTCCAGGAGGCTGGAGAAAAAATTGCAGGGATAACAATGGAGACGGAACCTTTGAAGTTCAGGATCAGTGGAATGCAGAGGGAGAAGGCGTTGACCCCGAAAGAAACTGGGACTGGGACTGGAGTGATGGTGATACTGATCCAAATTCATCTACCTATCGTGGGCCAAGCCCATTCAGCGAGCCTGAAACCCAGGCAGAGAGAGATTTCATAATAAATTACGATATTGATTCCTATGCGGTTATGCACAGTTTTCATGGCTCCATTTTGATTCCATGGTTCTACACAAGCAACCCGTCACCCCATAATGAATTTTATAGGGCATTTGCAAGGAACATGTCCCTGATGACAAAGATAGAGGGAGACCCGACTCAGCATTACGATTATGGGCAGCCATCCGATGTGATAGGATATACTGCATCCGGCGGCTCATCCGATTGGGTCTATGGGAAATATAATAAAATTGGAATTGCAGTTGAAATGGAGCCACAGAATGCAGGATGGACAGAGGATGGATTTCATCCAAACACGGATAAGATTCAAACATACTGTGATGATTTATACGAAGCAATGATTTACTTTATTGAGATAAGCGACTCCAAAATAAAGCCACAGAGTGATACCAGCGACCAGCCAGACCCCTACATAGTGTGGGGACATGCGACGGATTCCTCGGGAAACCCATTATCGGGAATGAATGTGGAGATAAAGAACGAGCAAACAGGAGAGACCATAAATACAACCACGGACAATAATGGATTTTATATGCTCAATCTTGCAACAATGAGTCATAAATACACCACAGGCACGAATTTTCTAATATCATGTGGAGATTACACTTCAACATTTAACCCCACAGGAAACGGGAGGAAGAAAATAGATATAACCACTTCACAGGTACCCGAATTCATGGATTACTCCATTGGAATATTCATAATAATTGCGATGATGGCAGTGATAAGGAGATTCTATTAATTCTACGCTCCATATTTTTCTGCTCTATTTGTCATATTCATTATGATATTCATCGTATCTTCCCCTCTTATTCTCAAGGACCCTCTTGCGCATGAGATTTCATTGAACTCAGTTCCTTCTTGCCTGACATCATCACCATAAATCATGATTGGTACCGGGTCGCCACTATGGTCTCCAACACTGCATGGGGTGGAATGGTCTGCAGTTATCACAAGAATAACATTTTTCGGTAAAATATCAACCAAATGCCCCATCGCATCATCTATTCTCTCTATAACTTCCACTTTCTTGAATGGTTCCATATCATGCCCTGCGAGATCAGTTGCCTTTATGTTCATAAGTATGAAATCATAATCTTTGAGTGAATTAACAGCAGTATCCATTTTTCCCATCATATCTGTATCATATCCTCCTGTAGCACCCCTGCATTTTATTGGCTTTATTCCTGCAAGTTTGCAAATTCCCCTGAGGAGAGGAACGCCAACAACACACCCCGCCTTTAAATCATATTTTTTCTTAAAATTCTCAAGTGTTGGCGCTATTCCCGCGCCCCTTGGTAAAAGTATATTGGCAGGTTTCAAACCCCTTTTCTCTCTCTCCATATTTACAGCATGGTTTTTTAATATTTCGTAAGATTTCAAAACAAATTTATTAAGGACTCTTGCAGTTTTTTCTGCACCATTCTTTAATGCCACAGAGTTCCTTATTCTCACATTTGTATCATGGGGGTCAACATCACTCACATACGGGCTTAGATTCTCACCACGCATCACCAGAGCTGCACGATGCTCAACTCCCTCCTTAACAAAGAATTTAATACCATCAATTTCAATTCCATTTATTGCCTCTGCAAGTTTCCCTGTTCCCTCCTTTATTCTCCCTGCCCTTCTATCAATAACAACCAGATTATCATCCACCGTTGAGAAATTACATCTGAATGCAATGTCTCCCGGGCGAATATCCATATCCACACCAGCAGCTTCAAATGGACCACGACCAGTATATACCTCGTAGGGGTTATAACCCAAAATATTCAAATGTGCAGTATCGCTTCCAGCCCTTATTCCCGGGGCTATGGGGTCCATGAGGCCAGTCATACTTGATTTTGCAATCTTGTCAAGATTTGGAGTGTTTGCATACTGAAGTGGAGTTTTGTAATTTAGCTCCTTCAATGCTCTATCGCCAGCACCATCCAGTATGATTAGAATTGCCTTCTTTTTCTCCATGGGTGAGGATATGTTTTGAATATTTAAAAACATGCGTTTTCATAGAAATCTTGCCACAGAGTAACTTTTTCTCAAAATCTAAAAATAGAGGGCAGGTCGGGATTTGAACCCGAGTAAACGGGATCTGCAGTCCCGCGCATAACCTCTCTGCCACCTGCCCCCAATTGGTAATTGCCTCGGGTTTATTAGTTTTTTCTCTCATACAATTTATTTCCATTTACATAAGTTGCAAAGATGTTTCTCTCGTCACCACGGAAAATTAACTGTGAAAGGATATCATCCACAGAATCATCAATATTTGCAAGATTTCTCAAATCAACAACAATAAAATCCGCATATTTTCCCATGCTTATAGAACCAATCTTTTTACTCATTCCAAGTGCCTTGGCACCACCCAAAGTAGCCATGTAAAATGCCTTTCTTGGTGCAATTTTATTTGTATAGCATGCATCACGCATAACATTCAACATTGAGAGATATGGAGCACCTGCAATATCTGAGCCAAGAGATACCTTTATTTTCCACTTTTCAATTTTTTCAAGATTCATTCTCCCACTGTGGAGGAAGAAATTGGAGGCGGGGCAATGGGCAATTCTCACATCTCTTTTCGCTATTATCTCAAGTTCTTTTTCACTAAGATGAACTCCATGGGCAAGAATTGTCTTTTTCCCCAGAATTCCGGCATCATCGTAAACCTGTGCATAATCTTTTCCGTATTTTTCCCTCACAATTTTTATTTCCTCTTCCTGTTCCGATATGTGAGTTTGAATGTACAAATCCAGTTTTCTGGCTATATTCCCAACTCTTTTCATAAGATTCATTGAGCATGAAACTGCAAATCTGGGAGTAATAGCATAGAAAATCCTATCCTCCAAACCATTCCATTTTTTGGCAAGTTCCAAGATATCCCTCTCTGCGATATCTGGATTTGTAAGCAAATTCTCGGGAGCGTATCTATCCATGAGAACCTGCCCCATCCCAAATCTCAAACCCATATTTTTTCCGATTTCAAATGCAATATCCGTTGCTCTTTTGAAGGAAGATGAGAAAATCATGGAAGTGGTGGTTCCATTTCTTATCAACTCTTTGAAAAATCTCTCTGCCTTGTCTCTTGCAATATTATCATCATCAAATTTCTCTTCTTCTGGAAAAACATACTTTTCAAGCCAGTCAAGTAAATTGTAATTCCACCTTCCACGAATATCAACCTGTGATAAATGGGTGTGAGTATCAACAAATCCAGGAAGGATTAAAAAATTTGAGTAGTCAACAAATTCCAAATTTTCTGGTTTTCTCTCACTCACATATACAATTTTTCCATTATCCACTCCCATGTAGCCGAATAAGTCCTTGATTTCATTCTCGGAGATATATGATATTATTCTTCCCCTGTAAACTTGCATACCAACCAAAAAGGTAAATATCCATAATATTTCAAATTTTCCACAACCCGATTCCCCATATATGAAATTGGAAATAGTAAAGAGAGGAAGTTTTATTAGAGGAAAATCTATTGGGAACTTCATGGATTCCTATCTTACTC
The DNA here is from genome assembly GCA_964630095.1 of uncultured Thermoplasmata archaeon. Lineage (GTDB taxonomy): Archaea > Thermoplasmatota > Thermoplasmata > Thermoplasmatales > Aciduliprofundaceae > CAZVSZ01. Next base: position 22,753 of record CAZVSZ010000003.1, read on the forward strand.
TTTTCCTCATATCCATGCTCCCGTTCATAGAGTTGAGGGGTGCAATTCCATACGGTTTTATTATGGGTTTGAATCCAATCCTCATATTTTTCATTGCAATAGCAGGAAATATGGTTCCTGTTCCATTCATTCTTCTGTTTCTTGAGGATGTGGAGAGATATTTGAGAAAATGGGAAAAGATTGCAAGATTGATGGACTGGCTGTTTGAGAGAACTTACAGAAAAGCAAATAAAAAGGTGAGAAGATGGGAATATTTAGCATTGCTCTTCTTTGTGGCAATCCCTCTGCCAGGCACAGGGGCTTGGACTGGTTCTCTTATTGCATATCTTTTCAAAATTGATTTGAAAAAGGCGATACTGATGATATTCTTGGGAGTATTAATTGCCGGAATAATAGTTACTTTTGCAATCTATTATGGTCTTCGGATAATCAAATAAATTTTTCGGACAAGAGTGTTGCATGTGAACACAAAATATATATTTGTGGATAACAATATCCCTTGCATGCCGGGTAGTAGGATAAAGGTTATCAACGATATTGGAGAATTGGTATCTGTTTTCCATGCGTGCGACTCTGAAATCAAAAAAAATGTTTTTCAGGAAGTCACAAAAAAATGGTGCACAATGGAGGAGATAAAAAAGAAATACGGGGAAGAGGGAGAGAGAGCACTGAAATATCTTGAGAAGATAAAATTGGTGGAGACACAGTGGATAACGAGCGAAAATGGGGTTGTAAGGGCATATCACACATACTATGATTTATTTCAACTTAATATATCAATTCCCATAATAGAATCCTCAGAGATTTTGAGAGTAATTACAATGAGCAAGAAGGAGTTCAAGGAATGGGAGAATAAGATACTGAAGTTGATGAATGGAGAGAGCGTCTTTATCGGTTATCTTGTGGAGAAGTTGGGAATAAGTCAGATAATGCTTCGTGGCATAATAAGGAGGAGCGACAAATTGGAAATAAAAGGAATGAGAGTGGAGGTGATGTAAGATGTTTTTTGAAAGGTTTGATTGGGAAGAAGAGAAACTTGGTCTTATCTCTGGACTGAGTTTTGTTCTGATTGGCGTATTTGGATATGTGATATACTATATATACGAAACCATGGGACAGACAATGAATTTTGCATCCATAGGGGCGTTAATAGGCACAATGGTTGCATCTGCGCTAACTGCAGTGTTATTTCAGTTACCAAGAATAAAAGGGGCAAGAGGTGCGCTAAGCACATTTTCAGGGGGAATAATGATTGGAGTGAGTGTGATTCTCTGGGTTGTGACAGGGGCATTATTTCAGTCGGAAACTGTAATATCGCAAGTTGAGGTATTTGGAGTATCCTTAATTCTCCTGATTCTGACATTCTTCGCGGTGGGCTTTTTAATTTTGGCATTGTATCCAGAGGAAAGAGTTGAAAAATATACAAAGGAGATACCCAAGGTTGCTGAGAAGAAAGAAGAAATAGAGGAGGACATTATAGATAGACTATGATTACAGTTCTTCGTTTAGGTCACAGACCCCAAAGGGATAAGAGAATAACAACGCATGTTTGCTTAGTTGCCCGTGCATTTGGAGCCGATAAAGTGATAATAAGCACCAGAGATGTAAAAGTTGAAGAAACAGTGAGGGATGTAGTATCCCGTTTTGGAGGAAATTTTGAAATAAAATCTGGAATTCCATGGAAAAATGTAATTAGAGAGTTTAATGGAATAAAAATCCATCTCACCATGTATGGTTTGCCCATAGACGAAACTATTGAAAAGATACCAAAGGATAAAGATTTACTCATAATTGTGGGTGCAGAAAAGGTTCCGAGGGAGATTTATGATTTAGCTGACTACAATATTGCCATAGGAAATCAGCCACACAGTGAAGTAGCTGCTCTCGCCATTTTTCTTGATAGATATTTTGAAGGGGGAGAATTAAAAAGAGAAGTAAATGGACGATGGAAAATAATACCACAGGAGAGGGGAAAGAAAGTTATTAAAAAATTAGAAGGGTGAATATTCCTTCTCCAAGGCGTATTTTAATATGTATTTATCCCCCTGGGTAAGTATGTGCACCTTTATATCCTTTACTGTGAATGGCTTTCCATCTTCAAGTTCAGGTATGTTTGTATAGGATATCTCAGAACCATCCACGATTACAACAGCATCCTCGCCAACTACTTCACATTTTCCCTTACCATTTATAAGTAATCCTGTATTCTCAGCAAGTCCAATGCCAATTAGCCCGGGATTCTCAGCAACTGTTTGAAGGAGTCTCCAGATTCTGTTTCTTGTAATGAGATGCGTATCCAGTATGATATCGCCTATGAATCCGAGCCCCGGGGCAAGTCTAACAGAACCTTTCAGCAAAGCCTCTTCTGCCTCTCCGTAGGCAATCATAGTTTCGGGCATGGCAGCAGCACCCGCACTTGTTCCGGCAACAAGAAAATTATTCTCTTCAGACAATCTTCTCAGTATTATGCGGTGCAACTCAGTTCCACCTATGAGTGAGGTAAGCCTCATCTGATTTCCTCCAGGGAGAAATATTCCACCTGCCCATTTCACATATTTTATGTATTCTGGAGAATCAACATTTTCTCTGCTTTTGAGCGGTATTATGTCTGTATTGATTCCGAGGGCATTAAAAATGAAACTGTAATTCTTTGCAGTTTTAAGAGGATTTGCACTTGCAGCAGATATGATTGCGATTCTCTTGGATGGAAGCATCTCCTTAATTTTTCTTATTATCGGATTGTATGGAACAAGTTGAAGATGTCCACCTATGGGGAAAAGTAAGCCTTTCACAGAAAGGGGAAGGAAGGAAAACATTTATATTTTGCGTTTCAATATGGGGTTATGGGGATTGAAATAAGGAGGATAAGGGCAATATATGGGGCGAATGTATTTGCATTATTCCCCGTTGTCTATGGAGAAGTAAAATTGAATGAATTTCTAAATATATCATCAAAAGATGTTCCGGGATTCAATGAAAAACTGCTTTCTTTTTTCCCTGGATTGAAGAAGCACAAATGCTCCTATGATTTTGAGGGTGGCTTTGTTTTGAGACTCAAAGAGGGAACATACATGCCTCATATATCGGAGCATGTTGCAATTGAAATTCAAAATATATTAGGGATGAATGTAAAATTTGGTAAGAGTATATGGATAAAGGATGATATTTACTGGGTTGCAATAGGGTATGAGCATGAGGAAACTGCAAAGATGACGCTCAGATACTCTTTTGAAATCGTTGGGAAGTTGTTAAGCAGGGAGAAGATAAGTAAGGAGGAGATTGAAAGTTATTTAAATGATATAAAGAGAGAATATGAGAATGAAAAATTGGGGCCGAGTACGAGAGCAATAATTGAATCGGCAAAAAAGAGGAAGATACCAGTGGTTCCTCTTGAGAGAAGATGGAGTATGTTTCAACTTGGGTATGGAAAGAAGGCAAAGAAAATAAGTGCAAGTGTGACATCACAAACACCTTTGTTGTCCGGGGATATAGCAAAAGACAAATATATATGCAAAAAAATACTAACTGATGCAGGAATACCCGTTCCTGTGGGGTATGTGGTTAAAAATGCGGATGAGGCAGTTGAATTTGCAAAAAGAATAGGATATCCTGTTGTAGTTAAGCCACTTGATTCTCATCATGGAAAGGGTGTTTTGGGAGATATAAGGGGAGACAAAGAGGTAAGGGAGGCGTATATAGTTGCGAGAAAATATTCAAAGAAAGTACTTGTTGAAGAATATTTAAATGGAGATGATTACAGATTCTTAGTGGTGAATGGGAGAATGGTTGCAGCAGCAAGGAGAGTTCCTCCCTATATTGTCGGTGATGGAAAGAGGAATATAAAAGAACTTGTTGATGAATTGAACAGGGATCCAAGGAGGGGGTGGGGACATGAGAATTATCTAACAAGGGTGAAGATAGGGGAGGAGGAAATAAGTTATTTGAAGCGGCAGGGATATAATTTAATGGATATTGTTCCCGGGGGAGAAATTGTATATCTGAGAAGAAATGCAAATTTAAGCACGGGAGGAACCGCAGAGGATGTTACGGATGAAATCAGCGGGGAGATACGAATTGCTGTGGAAAGGGCTGCAAAGGCAACAGGTCTTGATGTTTGCGGTGTTGATGCAATAATAAAAGATATAAAAAAGCCTCTTGGTAATGGAAATGGAGGAATAATAGAGATAAACACTGCACCAGGATTGAGAATGCACATCAAGCCCACGAAGGGAAAGAGCAGGGATGTTGGAATGGAGATAGTGAATTATCTCTTTCCAAATGATGATGGAAGAATTCCGATAATTGCAATAACGGGGACGAATGGAAAAACAAGTGTTGTAAAATTAATATCCACAATTTTGGAGAAAAAAGGATATAATGTGGGGATGACCACAACTGGTGGGATATACATAGGAGGAAAGGAGATTGTTGAAGGAGATACAACGGGACCCTGGAGTGCAAGATTGGTTTTGAAAGATAGGGATGTAGATGTTGCAGTTTTAGAGTGTGCTCGTGGGGGTATATGGAGGAGAGGATTGGGTTATGATAGGGCATACATTGGATGTGTTTTGAATATCCGTGAAGACCATATTGGAGTTGATGGAATAGAAAATCTTGAGGATATATACTGGATCAAATCAGTTGTGACAGAAGCAGTTCTTCCCGAAGGCTATTCTGTTGTAAATGGTGAGGACGAGTATGCACAGGACCTTTTGAAATACGCCCGGGGAAAGCATGCGCTATTTTCAAAAATTAAGAATAATTTAGTTGAGGAGGAAAT
>CAZVSZ010000004.1:0-26576 GCA_964630095.1 uncultured Thermoplasmata archaeon
GTGATTCCCATGACTCCTTTAACTGCTTTGGGACATATCTCTGTAAATAACACAAATCCATAAATCAGGCAAAATCTTTATATTAAGAAATGTTTTAATCCTTATAGAGAAGAAGAAAGGTGGTTTTATGAAATCGCTTGTAAAGGAAGTACTTTCAAAGGCGGAAGTTCCGGAACTAAGAGAGGAGAGAAGCATAGTTTCGTCACCGGAGGATGATGAACTTGTTGAACTTCTCCAGAAATTGAAAACGAACATAAAAGTGGTAGGATGTGGAGGTGCAGGCAGCAACACAATTACGAGAATAATGGAAGAAGGTGTCACGGATGTTGAGTTGATAGCAGCGAATACCGATGCTCAGCACCTGTTAATAACGCATTCAAATCGTAAGATTCTTCTTGGGAGAAGAATTACGAGAGGACTTGGTGCAGGAGCATTACCACAGGTTGGAGAGGAAGCCGCGAGAGAGGTAGAAGATAAAATAAGAAATGTTCTTGAAGGAGCGGATATAGTATTCATAACATGCGGACTTGGAGGAGGAACTGGAACAGGAAGTGCTCCAGTGGTTGCGCAGATTGCAAAAGAATTGGGAGCATTAACAATTGCAGTTTGCACATTTCCATTTAAAGCAGAAGGGCTGATGAGATGGGAAAATGCCACATGGGGACTTGATAAATTAAAAGAAGTGGTGGATACTGTTATAACAATTCCCAACGATAAACTTCTTCAATTAGTTCCAAGGCTTCCATTAAATTTAGCATTCAAGGTTGCCGATGAACTTCTAATGCGTGCAATTAAGGGAATTGCAGAGATGATAACAAAGCCTGGCTTGGTAAATCTTGATTTCAATGATTTAAAGACGATTATGAAAGGTGGTGGAGTTGCAATGATTGGTCTTGGAGAAAGCGACTCTGAAAATCGTGCGGAGGATGCAATAAAAGAGGCTTTAAGTTCGCCTTTGATAGAGGCAGATATTACCAATGCCACGGGAGCATTAGTTAATGTAACAGGTGGAGAGAATATGACAGTAAAGGAGGCTGAGAGTGTTGCAGAGTATGTTCAAAGCAAAATCAGTGATGGAGCCAGGATAATCTGGGGTGCATCCATTGACCCCACAATAGGAAATTTAATAAGGGTAATGGTTGTAATAACGGGTGTGAAATCACCGTATATCTCTGGCAAAGAAATTACAACTGCGAAGGAAGTGGATGTAATAAGGTGAATTATAAATGGGAATTGTAGATAAGAGTGAGGAAGTTCAAAGAAAGTTAGAAAGAAGGTTCTCCCGCATAGGAAAGGGTAAATATTCAAGAATACTCAAAATGGCGAGAAAGCCCACCAGGGATGAATACTCAAAGGTTATTACAATAACAGGTCTTGGAATAATACTCATTGGGGGGGTTGGTTTTCTGATATATTTAATTCTTAGCGTATATCTAAAAATACCATAGGTGTGGTAAAAATGATTGAAGTTGAGATAAACAATGATAATTTCAGAATTCCTGCGGGAAGGCATGCAGATATAGTATTGATACTGAAAAATAGGGGAGATAAAAAAGAAAAAGTGAATTTCAAGATAGTATCAGATTTAAATATGAAAAACAAGGAACTGGAATGGGGATTATCCATATCGGGTGCAACAAAAGAGAAAGAGGATATATTGGTGACAAGAGAGGAAAACAGGATTGTGGAATATCCAGTTGAAGTGGGAAAGGGTAAAAACAAGGAGATTTATGTTATAATAACGACTCCCAAAGCATCTGAAATCGGAGATAGTGGAACATTTAGATTTGAAATAAGTGATGAAGAATCCTGGAGCAGGGATGTGAGTGTGGTTCTTGAGGCGGCAATAGTTGCAATAAAAACCACGATAGGGCAGGAGATTAAAGTTGCAAGGGAAATTGGAATGAAATCCAAAATGCGTGGATGGAAGGAAATATTTGCAGTTCTTGCCCCTTCAAATCTAAGAGGTTATGTTCTTGTTGAAACATCAAGACCCGATAAGATTCTATCGCTAATTCGTGGAATAAAGGGAGCAAAGGGAGTTGTTCGTGGAGAAATGAAGATGAAAGATATCAGGCATTATCTAACCCCGACTCCAAAGATAACAACAATATCTATTGGAGATATAGTTGAACTTGTTGAGGGGCCATTTAAGGGTGAGCATGCCCGGGTAATACAAATAGATGAGACGAAAAATGAAATAAAGGTGGAATTATTTGAGGCGATGGTTCCAATTCCAATAACTGTAAAGGCAGAAGCAGTGAGGATAATTGAGAGAGGTGAGTAAATATGCCACATATAGAGGTACTTATTGAAGGAGGAAAGGCAAGCCCAGGACCTCCGCTGGGACCTGCTTTAGGTCCATTAGGTGTGAATATTGGGGCAGTAATTAAGGCAATAAATGAGAAGACAAAAAATTATCAGGGAATGGAAGTTCCTGTGAAAATAGAGGTTGACGCAAAAACAAAGGAATTTACAATCACTGTGGGAACTCCCCCCACCGCAGTGCTCATAAAGAAGGAACTTGGAATAGAGAAAGGTGCCAGTAAATTGGATGAAAAAGTTGGAAATTTATCAATTGAGCAGGTTGTAAAAATTGCAAAAATGAAGAAAGAGGATTCATTATCCTATGATTTAAAAGGTGTAGTTCTTGAAGTCTTAGGCACTTGCGTTTCAATGGGAGTAACTGTTGAGAATAAGGACCCGAGAGAGGTGCAAAAACTTATAAAGGATAATGAAATCACCATTTCTGACTTGTAGGAGAGCACAGTGCTCGTTTACTACAAGGAGGTGTTAAATTGCATGAAAATATAATAGAAGCAGTAAAAGAGGCAATTGGAAATGCGAGAGAGAGGAAGTTTAAAGAGAGTGTTGACCTTGCCATTAATTTAAAGGATATTGATTTGAGCACCCCAAAAAATAGGATTAATGAAGAGATTATTTTGCCAAAAGGTCGCGGTAAAGAGATTAAGGTTGCAATATTCGCATCTGGCGAAACTGCAATTAAAGGCAAAGAATGCGCAGATTTGGTAATACCACCTGAAGAGATTGATAAAATTTCAGAGAATAAGAGAAATGCAAGAAAAATAGTGAATAGTTATGATTTTTTCCTCGCTGAGGCACCCCTGATGTCAAGAATTGGTAAGGTTCTCGGTATAATCCTTGGACCACGGGGTAAGATGCCAAAACCAATACCACCTGGAAGTGATCCATGTCCCATAGTGAATAATCTAAAGAGAACTGTCAGAATGCGATCCAAAGATAGGAGAACATTCCATGTGCCAGTGGGGACGAGAGATATGGATCCTGAAGATATCACAGGAAATATTGAAGAGATAATAAAGAGGCTTGAGCATAAACTGGAGAGAGGAATACAGAATGTGGATTCAATATATGTGAAGACTACAATGGGACCAGCAGTAAAAATCAAGTTGAGGTGAGAGATATGGCACATGTAGCACCATGGAAACATGAATTCGTAAATAAGATAGTATCAATGGGTGAGGGTTATCCTGTGATGGGGATTGTGAGAATCAACAATATCCCTGCACTTCAGATGCAGAAAATGCGAAAAAATTTGAAGGGTCATGCAGTCCTTATTGTGGGAAAGAACAGATTAATAAAAATAGCACTTGAAAAGATAAAAAAGGAGAGAATTAAAGAACTTGAAAAATTTGTTGATAGTCAGAGTGGGGTAATATTCACGGATATTGATGCTTTTAAACTTGTAAAACTTCTTGATAAAACAAAAACAAAGGCACCTGCAAAGGGGGGTGAAGTTGCGCCTGAAGATATTGTTGTTCATGAGGGAGAGACACAATTCAAGCCCGGACCTGTGATAAGTGAATTTCAAAAGGTGGGAATTCCTGCTGCTGTGCAAAAGGGAAAGATAGTGATAAGAAAAGATACAGTTGTAGCAAAGAAGGGAGATATTATAAGCAGGGAACTTGCTTTAGCACTAACAAAATTGGAAATATACCCCCTTACAGTTGGTCTGGAGTTGATGGGAGCGTATGAGGATAATATGATATTTCCAAGAGATGTTCTTGAAGTTGATACAGAGAAGATTTATGGCGATATTTTAAATGGAGTTCAGAGTGCAATTAATATAAGTGTAAATGCATTCTACCCGACTTCTCTTACTGTAGGAATTGTGATTGAAGAGGCTTATAGAAAAGGTTTGAATCTTGCAGTAAATGCAAATATAATAAATAGGGATACAATATCCATAATATTGAGGAAAGCGTATGGAAATATGATTTCTCTTTCATCAAAATTGAAGAATGGAATTGATGATGAACTGAAAAGTTTAATATCCTCGGGATATAGTGAAAACAAAGCAGAGGAAAAAGAAAAGAAAGAAGAGAAAAAGGAAGAAAAGAAGGAAGAAGAAGAGGAGAAAAAAGAAGAAGAGGCAATATCCGGTCTCGGCTCTCTGTTTGGATAAAAAATAAAAGGAGGTAATGAAAATGGAATATGTGTATAGTGCCCTAATCCTGCATTCGCTGGGTAAGGAAATAAACGAAGGGAACATAGAGAAGATTCTAAAGGCAGCGGGAGCAAATGTAGATTCTGCAAGGGTTAAAGCCCTTGTATCAGCACTCAGTGAAATAAACATAGATGAAGCAATAAAGAGTGCTGTGGCAATACCATCCACACCGGTTAGGCAGGAAGTGAAAGAAGAAAAGAAAGAAGAGAAAAAGGAAGAAAAGAAGGAAGAAGAAGAGGAGAAAAAAGAAGAAGAGGCAATATCCGGTCTCGGAGCGCTGTTTGGATAAGCGGTGGGTAAATGCGGAGAATTCTCTCTATCTCACTTCTTTATATAATTCCAGCAGCGCTTGTGGGATATGGTATATGGCAGAATATATTCGCTCTTATAGTTGGATTAGCATGGATTGGCTCTTCACTTGTGATTTTTGAGTTTACAAAGGAAAATTATGAAGAATAATCATACTTTATATATTTTATCTCCATAATAGTGGAGGTTTTTAATAGCAATGCCGCTTTTTTTCCCAAGCATTTCTTCACATTTCATTTCTGCAATTCCAACTGCTATAGCCTTTTTATATTTTTCATCTCTTATATATACACAATCTCCAGTTTTTATATTTTTATCACAATCTACAATTCCTGGTGAAAATACATTTGCACCATTCAAAACATGTTTCACTGCCCCCATATCAACAGTCACATATCCCCTATCCTGTGGATATTTCAATAAAAGGTAAACTGTAGGATAATACATACCCTTATATAGAAAATAGGAAGGAATATCATCTGCAAGAATTACCTCGTAATCATCTTCAACAACCTCTAATTTAACCGATTTTTCAAGGTATATAGTTAAAAAGTTTGAGCATAATTTATTTCTTAATCCTTTTATCCTTTTTTTGCTCAGATAATATCTTCTCAAGTTTTTTCACCTCTTTTATTCTATCAATTGCCATTTCGTTTCCCATTCCCACAGATATCTCAAAATACTTCTCCGCCATTTTTAAATTCTTCTTCATAAGATATATCTCTCCCAAGAAATAATATGATTCTTTTGTTTTGAAATTTTTAAATATTTTTTCAGCTTTTGCAAATTTTCCACGGGAGATAAGTATGTTTCCTATCTTCATGCATAATTCTTCATCATCGCATCCATCAAAATCCCCACTTCCAAGAATAAATTCGCAGAATTTTCTCTCTCTTTCAAATTTATTCCCGCTTAAATTCTTAATTTCTTCAAGAGCTTCTTCAAATTTTCCCATTGCTTCTAAGGCGAGGCATCTTAAATATTTCAGTTCTTCCTCCTCTCCTTCAATTTTTAGCAGTTCTTCATAGTTTCCTGTCTTGTAGAGTATCTCTGCTTTCAATAGTTTATCCTCCATCTCCAAAATTTCTTTGTATTTTCCCATCTTTAAATATACTCTATTTTTATCCTCATCACCTGCCCTTTTCAAAAATTCCCTGTAGTATTTGTAGGCATATTCATAATAGCCCAATTCATCATAGATATCTCCAAGCAATTCCCATGATGGCAGAAATTCCGGCTCCAGTTCAGTAGCCTTTTTTAATGATTCTATTGCCTCTTCATATCTCCCGAGATGATAAAGGGCATTCCCCCTCCAGTACCATGTTTCTCCATATTCCGAATTTAATTCTATTGCCCTCTCAAGATACTCAAGTGATTCTTCATAATATCCCAACGCACATAAAGCATGACCCTTTGCATGCCATGCATAATCAAATTTCGGATTTATTGAGAGTGCTCTTTCGTGAAATGGTATTGAATATTTGTGGATACCCATCCTGTCAAGTGCATTTCCTATGTTATTCCATGCAATCTCGTAGTTGGGATTTATTGTAATTGCCTTCATAAAATATGGTATTGAAATCATATATCTTTTAAGATTATAAAGGGCATTTCCAAGATTGTTCCATGCCACTTCATCCATTGGCTCAATTTTGAGAGCCATCCAGTATCCTTTAACTGCAAGATTCAGTTTTCCAATGGCGTGATATGCATACGCTTTGTTATACCAAGCCTGTCTGTACCTTGGATTAATTTCAATTGCCTTTTTATAGCATTCTATTGCATCTTCAATATTTCCAATGGTGAAAAGAGTAAAACCTTTGTTGTTCCATGCCTCCTCATTATCTGGATTTATCTCTATTGCTTTATCATAGCATAATAGTGATTCATTATAATCCTCCATTCCAAAATATACATTTCCCATCGCATTCCAGTACCTATCATCCTCTTTCAGTTTTAATGAAAATTCAAGTAATGTCTTTGCAGTTCTGTAATCCCCCGCATCTATCAGTATAAGAGCTGAGGAGTATATCAATTCAGGGTCATTATTAAATTTTTCAACAGCATACCTCAATGTCTTTCTCATCATGGGTAAATCTCCCATTATAAGGTACAGATTTGCAAGGTCAATATATGCATCCTTTAAATCAGGGTCCAGTGTCAGTGCTTTTTCATAATACTTGAGAGATTCATCATATCTTCTCAGATATACAAGAGAGTTTGCAAGATTGTAATAACCTGTTGGATAATCTGGTGAAATTTTTAATGCTTTTTTATAACACTCTATGGCTTCCCTGTGCCTTCCAAGGGAATCAAGAGCAACACCGCAATTATTGTAAATAGTTGCATCCTTAACTCCTTTCTCAACCATATCCTGATATATTTTCAATGCCTCTTCGTATCTTCCCTGCCTCATGAGTTCTGTGGGTTCCACAGATAGATTAAGATAAAAATGTAGATAAGGATTTCCATTTCACCAAAATCAGAACTGCAATAATTATTCCTATTGAATCTACAAGAAAATCAACAGGGTCGCAAGACCTTCCAGGCACAAAATACTGATGGAGTTCATCACTCATGGCGTATATTATTCCAAATGCAATGCTTTTTTTCCAGTCAATAAAAAATAGGAATACTATACCTCCATAAAATAGATACAGGAAAAAATGAAAGAACAGGGAATATGGAGAAATCTGAGATGGTATCTCACTCCCCTGAATTGAAGAAAGGGAAAAAATGAGGGCAGAATAGAGAATTAATATTATAAATTCATACTTTCTTTCCATATCTCATCGCCATCATATCCCTGCCTCTTCTAACTATATGAATACCAAATATGAACAGTCCATAAAGTGCAGATAGGATAAACATTATATAAATCCCCGAAAAGTAAATAAAATAGTAAAATAAATCATTTGGCTTCTCCTTTATCATCTCTCCATATAAAATATGGTCTTCCACGCTCAATTTCAGAGAATATATTCCCCTTCCAAGAGTTAAATTGAATTTGTAATGTGTTTCATTGTTTAGTATCTTACCCACAAGTTCCCCACTACTAACCGTTTTATTTGAGAATGAATCTTTCACATCATAATGGAGTGTGCTATTTGTAGCATTCTTATAAACAACCTCTATGGTGAAATTCTTATCAAAATCACTTGTTGAATAGGGCTTTATTACAGCATTTATGCTACCCTCTGAGAATGTCTGAGATGATATATCACTCATCTGATATGAAAATATAAGGAAAAAAATCAAAATTCCAATGAGTATGGCAGATATTCCAAACACAAGCCTCTCCTTCGTTTTCCATACTTTAAGTGCCTTGAATATCAGAAATATTATGATGGGAGATATAATTATGAGTAACCATCCTGCAAAAAAACAACCTATTGTTATCAGTATTGATATTCCAAACCCTATGAATTGCTTCTCATAGTTTCTTATGTCAAATTTTTTATCCATGATTTCCAAATAATGTGAAAGTATTTAAATTATAGCATTTTTAATGCCCCGTGGCACAAATAGGTAAGGATTTCTTTATTTCCCTTGAGCCCTTTCTCTAAGGAGAAAGCATTTCATCAGGAGGGTAAAGAAAAAAAGTGAACTACCCCATCCTGACGGATGAGGCTTCTCTCCACAGGCGTATCAGGGTAGTCCCTACCCCTCATCAATATCCTATTTTCTCCCTTCTTTCCTTTCTTTGCTCATATCTCCTCTAATTTCCTTTCCACTTCTTGGTTCGGATACAGTCTGGATTTATAACTTCTCACCGCCATTTTGCCCTGTCCTTCCCTCTGCTATATCCAGAAGACGGTTTATCACATCATCAAAAGTCTCATCCTTCCTCGCAAATCGCTTCAATCTCGCATGCGTCTCCTTTGTTAGTTTTATAGTTTTTTCCCACTTTTTCTTATTCATTACTAATAAGTATATAAAATCCTATAATGAATATTTCGGCTTTCGCAAGGGGACATCCCGCCGATAGGGTTAAATACCTTTGGGATTTTTGGGGTTCGGGTGAAAATGCATGGATAAGATAAGTGAGATAATGAGCAAAAATCCAGTGTGCGTAAAAGCACCGGGCACAAGGAAGGATGTTCTTCGTATTCTCGTACAGCACAATATAACAGGAGTGCCTGTAATAAATGAGGATGGAAAACTGATAGGAATGGTTTCCAGGCGGGATATATTTGAAAATCCTGATGAAGAGCAACTTGCCCTTTTAATGAGAAGAGATGTGCCAACAGTGCATATAGATGAGGATATAGAAGATGCTGCAAGAATAATGTTGAGATACGGACGGCGACATTTAGTGGTTGTGGATGATGAAAATCATGTTTTGGGTGTTGTAACCCCTCAGGATTTTCTGAAAGTCATAGAGAAGAGAAAAATTGATGAGCCAATTGAGAGTTACATTACAAAACCATGCGTTCCAATATACATGGATACCCCACTCCCTGTTGTTTTCAAGGCTATGAGCCTCACTTCTTTAACAGCATTTCCAATTGTAGATGAAGAGGCAAATCTTATAGGGATTGTGACTGATAGGGACCTTTTTGAAAAAGCAAAAGTTGATAAAAACATGGCAATGTCAGAATTAGGGCTTGGAGATGATGAGGATGCCTGGAACTGGGAAGGTTTAAGAAACATAATAAAACTGTTCTACATGGTGGAAAAAGTGAATCTTCCCAATATTCCCGTTAAGGAAGTAATGATTAAGAAGCCAGTAACAATATTTTCAAAGGCACCTGTATGGGAAGGGGCAAAAATAATGAGAAAAAATAATTTTTCACAGTTGCCAGTGAGAAATACTCATGATGATTTGAAGGCAATAATATTTGACAGCGATCTCCTTGCCTCATTAGCAGGGGTTGAATTATGAAAAATATAAAATCAAAACTCAACGACATTGCAAAGAGGCGGGGCATATTCTGGAAATCATACGAAATATACGGTGGGTTAGGAGGTTTTTATGATTATGGACCAATTGGTTCTCTCATGAAAAAAAATATTTTAGATTTATGGATTAAAAATTTTGTTGTGAGAGATGGTTTGCTAATGATTGACTCTCCTGTAATAGGTCCTGAAATCATGTATCATGCCTCAGGACATGAGGAAAAATTCACAGATTATATGGTAAAATGCAAATCCTGTGGACATGTTTTCCGTGCGGATGAGATTCTCAGAGAGTATGTGGATAATCCAGATTCTTTGAATGGGGAAGAAATATGGAAGGAGATGAAGAAAAATAATGTTAGATGCCCGGACTGTGGTGGAGAATTAACAAAGCCTGAAAAATTCCATTTGATGTTTGCCACAAAGACTGGACTTGGAAAGGATGCATTTTTGAGACCCGAGACTGCACAGGGAATTTTCGTAAATTTCCAGAATCTTTACAGGATAAACAGAGAGAAATTACCAATGGGTATTGCCCAGATTGGAAGGGCATATCGTAATGAAATATCACCAAGACAGGGACTTTTAAGATTGAGAGAATTCAATATGGCGGAAATTGAATTATTCGTTGATCCAAAACAGGATGTAAGATTTGAGGAGGATGGATATCTAAATCTTCTCACAAATGATGGAAAAAATATGAAAATAAAAGCGTCAGAAGCAGTGAAACTTGAGATTTTGGACAAATTTATATCTTATTATATGGTCAGGATAATCCATTTTCTAAAGGAGATGGGGATAGATATAGATAGAGTAAGGTTCAGGCAGCATGCTGAGGAAGAACTTGCCCATTATTCTAAGGAAACATGGGACTGTGAAGTTCTTTTATCTCAGGGATGGATTGAGGTAATTGGAATATCCAAAAGAGAAGATTACGATTTGAAAAGGCATAGTGAGTATTCTTCCTATGATTTAAGAGCATTCAGAAGATACTCGGAGGAGAAGAAATTAAAAATAAGAAAACTGAAGCCAAAGATGGAGATTCTAGGTCCGAGATTTAAGGGTATAGCGATGAAGATAGCGAGGAAGATGGAAAACATGGAATACCAGGAAGGGGAGATAGTGGTGGAAATTGAGGGTGAAAAATACAAGATTCCCGAGGAGGGATATGAAGTTGTTGAAGAAGAAATTGTTATGAATGGAGAGAGATTTTTTCCTCATGTTATAGAGCCATCATTTGGAATTGATAGAATTCTATATGCCATATTAGAGCATTCTTATTATGAGAGGGAGGATACCGAGTATAAAGTTTTGAAATTAGTTCCGAAAATTGCACCGGTTAAAGCAGGTGTTTTTCCACTCATGCCCAAGGACTCACTTGATAGTATAACAATTGAGATATTAAAAAAATTGAGGGAGAGTGGAATAAACTCCTATTATGATGATTCCGGCTCAATTGGGAGGAGATATGCAAGAGCCGATGAAATAGGAGTTCCATTTTGCATAACTGTGGATTATGGGACATTGAAGGATAATACTGTTACAATAAGAGATAGGGATTCCACACACCAGAAAAGAGTGAGAATTGAAAAACTCCAGGAAATACTGGATAATTTAATAAATGCAAAGTGCTCTTTTGGGGATATTAATGAAGAAAAAATTGGCTGAGTTATTAAGTTCTCTTGAATTTGAGAAAAATTCTGCTTTATCATTTTCTGGAGGTATTGATAGCGGGATTATTGCCTACCTTATGAGAGAAAAAGATCCGATTCTTTACACTGCCGGAATTGAAGAAAGCAGGGATATTTATAATGCCATAGAATCATCAAAAATTCTTTCTCTACCTTTAAAAATAATATATGTTAATGAGGAAAAAATTATGGATGGGATATCATTTCTCAGAGAGATTGACTCATCCATGAGCCCCGTGGAAATTGGATTTGAACTACCTTTATATTCTGTTGTGAGATATGCCAGTGAGGAAAAAATATACACGGGGCAGGGAGCAGATGAATTATTCGGCGGATATAAAAAATATCTCAAAGATCCTTCCCTGATGAAGCAAGATTTTGAATTACTGATAAAAAGAACACTTCCGAGAGAAAAAAAAATTGCTGGAGAATTCAACAAAATATTGCTCACACCATATTTAAGTGATGATATTGTGAATTTTGCGAAGAATCTGGATGTAGGATATAAAATAAGAAATAATGAGAGAAAATGGCTTCTCAGGGAAGCAGCGAGGATTCTTGGAGTCCCCGAGGATATAACTTGCAGGGAGAAGAGGGCAGCACAGTATGGAAGCGGGATATGGAAAATCATGAAGAGGATGGCAAAAAGGAGGGGGATGAAAGTGGATGAATTCATTCTAAAAATTTAAATCATAGGTTACTATTATAGACTTATGAACCTTAAAAATATTGTGAGTGCATTTGGAGTTGCAGGATTTGAAGATGAAATCAGGGAAATTGTTAAAAAAGAGATGGAGAAATACAGTGATAAAACCACTGTGGATAAATTGGGAAATGTCATATCCATAATTAGAGGCGGAAAGAGAAAGGTAATGCTTGTGGCGCACATGGACCAGATTGGATTTATGATAAGGAGCATAACAGATGATGGCTATCTTGTAATCTCATCAATTGGAGGTGTGAATCCAATAACCCTCCGCTCCCATGCTGTGAGAATAAAAACAGATAAGGGAATGATTTATGGGGTAATAGGCGAGAAGCCACCGCATTTAGAGAAGAAAAAAGAGAAAAAAGAAATGAAAGATTTGCGTGTTGATATAGGTGTAGATAGTAAGGAAGAGGCAATGAAAATTGTAAAAATTGGGGATGTTGGCTCATTTGTTCCGAATTATTATGAATTCAATGGGAGAATAGTTGCAAACTCCTTAGATGATAGGATTGGGATATATACTATTCTCCAGCTTATGAAAAATGTGAAAAGCGATTCCACGATCTATTTTGTTGCAAGTGTTCAGGAGGAAATCGGGTTGCGAGGTGCAAGGGTATCCAGTTTTAATCTTTATCCTGATATTGGAATTGCAATTGATGTTACCCATGCATCCATGCCCAACGTGAAGGAGGAAGAAATACCCATACAACTTGGAAAAGGACCGACAATTGGAATAGGGGCAACTTCCCATCCAAAAATCTTCAGGCATTTTGTAAATATTGCCGAGAAGAATAAAATACCATATCAGATTGAGGCAAATCCATCTTACAGTGGAACCGACGCTGATATTGTGCAGATGGCAAGGGAGGGAGTTGCCACAACTGTGATTTCAATTCCAGAGAGATACATGCATTCAAGCGTGGAGATGATTAGCAAGAAGGATGTGGATAATACAATAAAACTTCTGAGAAGCTCTCTCGTGAATATAGGAAAAGTTGATTTGAAGTTCTAAAATGAATTTTATCCAATCTTCTTTATCTGGTTCTCGTACATTTCCACAAGTTCCTTAGTTGTTGTGGCTTCTTCCGGGCTCTTATCATCTCTCCATCTTCCTGTAAATCTGGGGAATCTTATAGCAAGACCTGCACCTTTTTCAATAACATCCCTTGCACATGTATGTGTCGGGCTCAGAGTTATTTCTGCGCCTATTACCTCAAGAACAACCATTGGCTCAAAATAGAAATCTGCTTTAATTTCACTCCATACCCTTGGACTTTTATTCTCAATTTTGTATTCTTCAAGTTTCTTAGGAAGATTTGCAAGTTGCTCATCCGTGAATCCACTTCCAAGTTTGCAAACTGTTTCAAATCTATCCTCGGTAGAATTATATGCCGCCATTAATAATGCTCCATAAGTCCCCTTTCTTTTGCCCTTTCCCGCAAATGCACCAACAATTACCAAATCAACAGTGTCTCCAATTTCCACTTTATATTCTCTCTTATATTTTATCCAGAGAAATTCCCTCGCTCCAGCACGGTATATGCTATCTTTCCCTATATTTTTCGCCACAAGTCCCTCACAGCCATCTTCTATCGCCTTATGGAAGAATTTCTCAATTTTTTCAATATCATCTGATATCATTCTTGTGGCAAATCTAACTCTCTCTCCTTTTTTTATCACCTTTTCAAGCATTTTTCTTCTCTCTGGATAGGGCTTCTTTGTTAAATCCTCACCATCAAGATAAAGAATATCAAAGAGGAAAAGAACTACAGGATAATCCTCAACAGCCTTCTCAACATCATATTTTCTCCCCCTCCTGTGAGATACAACCTGAAATGGTAACAGTTCTCCAGTATTTATATCAACTGGCACAGCCTCTCCATCAAATATTCCCTCTTCTCCTTTAAATGCTCCTTTTATTGCCTTAACAACATCGGGAAATTGATTGGTCAGATTCTCAAGTCTGCGAGAATAGAGCCATATACCATTCTTCCCAATCTGTGATTGAATTCTCATTCCATCATACTTATATTCAAATGCTGCCTTTCCCCCCATCTTTCCCAGGATTTCTTCAAGCGAGGGAAGTCTCTCTGCAAGCATAGCCCTTATTGGGATACCAATCTCAATTTTTAT
Source organism: uncultured Thermoplasmata archaeon (assembly GCA_964630095.1). Taxonomy (GTDB): domain Archaea; phylum Thermoplasmatota; class Thermoplasmata; order Thermoplasmatales; family Aciduliprofundaceae; genus CAZVSZ01. The sequence goes on from CAZVSZ010000004.1 coordinate 14,231, forward strand.
ATTCTTTGCTCCTTCAATTCCCTCATTGGCCAGTTTTTTTGCGATATAGCCTAAATCTGGATGGATGTTGTATGCTCTTTCCACAACCTCTCTAATTTCCTTGCTCCCTCCAAAGGCAATTGATAAAGAATCAAGAATTGTCATATCTGCAATCCCAAGTCTCAACTTTCCCTCTATTGTCCTTATTATGTATCTCGCTTCTAATGGTGTTGCAAGATTCAGAATCTCTGCAAGGTAGTTTATCTTTTTATCCTGACTTCTCTCCCCACCCACCATTGCAATCTTCTCAAAATTCTCATATACTTTTTCAACACTCAACTTCTTCTCCTCCCCGAATGAGAATAATGTCATCTGACTTTTCTTCTTTATCGCTTTCTCTGCAACTGCTCCCAAATCTCCAATCTTCTGGAGCATCTTCTCAAGTTCTCTTTCTGTGAATCCAGTTGCTTTGGATATTGCCTTCATTGCCAGTTTTTCAGCGAGCCCTAATTCAATGCCCTTATAATCGGGATATAATTTCCCCTGTGTAATGTATACAACTTTATCTATCACATCCTTCGGTGTTTTTTTCAAAAGTTCCACAAGGTAATCGGTCATTTCCAATCTCTTCGTGGTATTCTCAATCTTCCTGTAAGTTTCCGCAATGTGTTTGTATTCCATAATTCGCCTATGCTTTAATTGTATTTTAAAATTATGCGACAAAGCAAGTGTCAAAGAAAAATTTTTAATTGGATAGCAATTACCCCTCATGCAATTCTTCACACCCCGTAATATAGTATTTGGAAGAGGTACAAGAGAATACATAAAAAAATGGAAAAGAGGGAAGACAGTGATAATAACAGGGCAAAATGTGTGGAAAGGAGTGAAAAATAAAATAGAAATTGATGCACAGGTTCACAGACTGAAAAGAAGAACCAAAACTGGAGAGCCACTTATGGAAGACATTGATTCTATAACAGATTTTCTGATGGAGGAAAAACCGCAAACCATTGTTGCGATAGGTGGGGGAAGTGTGATAGATTCATCAAAAATTGGATGGGCATTTTACGAGGGAAAAAACCTCACATGGGATGATATATTTGCAAGGAAAATTCCAAAGAGAAAAAAAGTTAGGTTTATTGCAGTTGAAACAACAAGTGGAACTGGAACTGGAATTTCTGCAGCGGCTGTTGTCACGGGCAAAGATAAATTGAAGGTGGGAATTGTGCATGAGGAATTCATCGCAGATTATTCAATTTATGACCCGGATCTGGTTATGAGCATGCCAAGAAAAACGGCAATATATACAGGTATGGATGCTTTGACCCACGCGATAGAGGCGTACACATCAAATATAGATAATATTCCTGCTGATACGCTTGCACTTAAGGCAATTGATTTGATATACCACAACCTTGAAAGGGCGGTAAATGGAGATGAAAAAGCGAGAGAATTTGTTCACTATGGAAACATGCTTGCGGCGATGGGATTTACAAATTCCAGACTTGGATTATGCCATGCAGCATCCCACAAAATTGGGGGAAGATATAAAATTGAGCATGGAAAAATAAATGCAATTCTTCTTCCCTATGTGATAAGGTGCAACGAGAATTATACGAATAGATTCAAGGATATTGCAAAAATTATGGGTGTTGATGATGTTGTCATGGCAATTAAGGAATTAAACGATAAATTTGAGATTCCAGATAGATACGAATTGAAGAATATTGATAAACTGGCAGAAGAGATAGAGAATGATGCTCTGATGAATTACAATCCAAGGAAGATGAGCAGGAGGGATATAATAGATTTTCTACTCCATGTGACAAAGGGAGAAATCTGAAATTAAGATATTTGAAACGAAATGTTTATATCTTTCTTCATAATGTTTAATTATGAGATCCGTGCCATCTGAGATATCGGAATTCATGGAGAAGAGAGGTTTTGTTCTTTTGATAAGGGGAGCTCCGGGAACAGGCAAAACGACGCTTGCACTGACGATGATTGATGAGATGAAAAAAACTGCCTATATTGCAAGTAAGAAAATTTATGAGGATATGAAAAGGAGTTATCCATGGATAAGTGAGGAGATGCGGGAGAGAATATACCTAATGGACGAAAACTACAAATACAGGGAAACAGATAAATTTGGAAGTGTTTTTTATCTTCTTCCGGAGGTATTCAGGCACATAATAAATCTTTTTGAAGAGGGAAAAATAAAAAATATAGTAGTGGATAGTTGGTATACCCTTATTGAAGAGATGAATCTTCAGGCAATAGAAAATAGGGAGAGGGAGAAAATTTATGATTCTCAGACTCTGTTTCTCAAGATTCTGAAATTATCAAATTTGGGGATAAATTTCATAATAATCAGGGAGGGAGAAGAGGATGATGAAATTTCATATCTTGCTGATGGAATCATAACATTGAGGAAGGAAGTTAGTAATAAGAGAGTTTATAGAAAAATGATGATAGAGAAGTTGAGGGGAGTGAAAATAAATAGAAGTTACTATTTCTTCACTTTGAAAAATGCAAAGTTCAAATATTTCATTTCTTCAGAGTTCAAACATCCATTAAAGGAGAAGAACTATGGGGGAGAGAAGATAATGCCTGATAAGAATATTCCATCCGTGTATTTCAACAATATATTTCAGTTCAGCAGGGGGGATACAATTGTTTACGATTTTGAAGAATATGTTCCAAGAGATTATCAGGTAACCACAGTTATGGGTCTCATTTCCAATTTTTTGATAAATGGTTCCAAGGTGATATTTATTCCTCCCAACGATGTGGATGTAAATGAACTCAAATATTATATTTACCTGTTTGGCATTGAAAAATATTATAAAAATCTGGTATTCCTCTACATGGAGAATGAAATGGAGGATTTCATAAAGAAAATTGATTTTTCAGAATCAAATATTGCAGAGATAATAAGCAGTGAACTCATGGATTCTTCCGGTTCTACACCTCTTGTTGTTTTAGGATATGACAGACTTCACAGTTACATCTCCTCCACTCAACTGATGAAGTTAATAAATCAGATAAGGGATATCGTGAGGAAGAATGGTGGAATTCTCCTGATTACTGGAAAGATATCCGAAAAAGAGATAAAGAAATTCTCTTCTGGGATAGCAGAAATATATGTGAAATTCCAAAATGTGGGAGGTGATGTTTTAATGTACTGTGTGAAGCCATGGACTGAGGTTTACCATCTGGATATTACCACAAAGAGGGGGTATCCCGAGATTAAAAATGAGGCGATTTTATGAAGAAAATGCTGCTTGTGGAAGATTCCAAACTCTATTACAATTTCATTAAGAATATTATCACTGAAGCAGAAATTCTTTGGGCTAAAAATGGTAGGGAGGCAATAGAAATTTACAAAAAAGAGAAACCATCACTTGTGGTGGTGGATATAATACTCCCTGAGATGAGCGGTATTGAGGTTATAGAAAAGATAAAGGAGATAGATAAAAAGGCAAATATAATTGTGATAAGTGGTATGGATAAGAAGGATATGATAAAAGATGCAAAAAAAGCAGGTGCGAGGGATTACATAGTGAAGGATTCAAATGTCAAAAATCTGAGATATAAAATATTAAAAAATCTTAACTAAAACCATGCCATCACTCCTTTTCATTCTTTAAAATTCCTCAGCAGGGCACTTTCCAAGGCAGTAGAGACAGTGGATGCATTTTTCCTCTTCTATTTCCACCTTTCCATCATCCATGCGGAGTGCTTCTGTGGGGCATCTTCCAAGGCAGATTCCGCAACCAATACATTCCTGTGAGCGGATTAATAAAGATTTTGCCTGATTCAAAAAATCTTTATGCACATATATCTCATCTTCAACTTTCCATGTGCCTTCAGGAAGTGCAAAAAGGAGATTTTTAGCTGTATTTATATCAATATTTTTATTGAATTTTGCTTTTTTCCATTCTCCCCCCTCAAATTCTATTCTCAGTTTTTCTCTTTCCACTTTTATTCCACCTGCCCATTCCGGGGGCTCTTTCCATCGCCAGGATGATAGTGTCCATTTTTCATCAATATTTTTTCTCTTTGCATAATCCTTTAGATATGAGAACCACCCTTCTATGCCATTGAAATATCTTCTTACAATTTCAAAATCTGCAAGGTCGCTTGATGGACATAGATAACAGCCAATTCTTGTTAATCCCCTTTTATACCATGGATTAATCATGGCTCTTTTCCACAGGATGTAGAGCCATATTTCAAGAGAGTTCCAGTTCTGAATAGGGCTTATTGATATTTGATTTGGAACCCATTCATTTTTCCATATTTCTCCCTTTTTTTCACGCTCAAAACTTTCATATCTTCTCTGCCCAATTAGGGTTAATAACCCATGAGGATAATTCTTAATAATGTATCTTGTTGTTGGTCCCAATTTGCAAACTTTACAGCACCACCTGTAATCTCTTCCCGGTGGTCCAAAATGCTCTAAATTTCTCCAGAATGCATCCTCAGCACGGACATAATCAATTTTTATTCCATATTTTTTCCCGATTTCTCTAACATATTCAACCGTTTCGGGTAACTCTATACCCGTATCAAGGAAAAAAGTGTGAAAATCAAGACCACTTTCCATGGCTAAAAGAAGAGTTACAAGAGAATCTTTTCCACCGCTGAATGATACAGCAAGGGGCAGATTGAACTTTTCTTTCATTTCTTTTATGAATTTTATTCCTTTTTCCTCCAATTTTTTTAAGTAAGGAATATTTGCCCTGAGCACATCTTCTATCGTGCTTTCTCTCTTCTCTCTCCATTCACCATACCCTCTGTATCTTATCTTCACTGCCACTCCTCTTTTCTCTCTTCTCATATCATCGCCTGACATCTTTGCAATTCCCACAGCGAACACTTTTCCATTCTCATCCCTCACTATGATCTCATCTCCCTTTTTTATTCCTTCTGAAAAATCCAAAACCCCAGGAACCATCAGATTCTTTCCCTCTAAAATTGGTTTTATTGCTCCCGAATCGGCGATGACCCACCCTTTTTTAGCCTGTTTATTTATCAAATATGCCCCTTCCATTCTAAGGGTGAATAAAAATTTTCCATTTTCAAATCTCAAATTTCCAATAACTTCTCCATCCAAAATTACCTCATCCATCCTGTCGTAATGGGGAATTCTATTGAAATAAACAAGATTGAAATTCAAATCGCATGAGAACTGCTCTTTTATTGCATTTTTCAGTATTTTTGCCTCTTCTTCAAACCCGATTCTCATCTCTCCCGGGGGTGTGATTTTCAATTTTCTTCCCTCTTTCCCGCATATTCCGCATCTTTTTCCAATGAGTGGCACATTGCACTCATCACACCAGTAAATGCGAATTGAACCAAGATAAACCGCTTTTCCCATAACTACCCCTTAGGCAATTCTATTACAAATACACTTCCCTTGGGCTTGTTATCTTCAACCCATATCCTGCCACCATGAATTTCAACTATCTTCTTTACAATACTCAACCCCAGACCTGAACCTGAGCCCCTTGATTTTATCTTTTTGAATATTTTAAATATATTCTCTTTGTTCTTATTGGGTATGCCAATACCATTATCGGCGACTCTTATCACGATTTTTTTATCCTCCTTTTTTATAGATATTTTTACTTCATCTGCCCCATATTTAAATGCATTATCTATAAGATTTACAAAAACTTCCTTTATTATTGGATATGCAATTGTAAAAACATCCTCTTTGGATATATCTATTTTCACATTTTCATATTTCCTTTTCATTATACTGGCTGCCTTTTCTATAACCTCCCTCAAATTAATATTTTCTCTTTTTTCTTCAATTTTACCCATGTTTACCTTTGAAAATGTTCTTGCTTTCTGGATTATATTCTCCGCTTCCCTCACAGCATCCTCTATCTCCATTATATATTCCTTTTTGAAATTTACTTCAAGAAGTTCTGCATAGCCGCTTATCACCGCAAGGGGATTTTTCAAATCATGGCTTACTATGTGAAGCATCAATTCCTGTATGTCCCTTGCTCTCTCCAGTCCTCTTCTTGATTCAATCTCCTTCAGAGCAAGGGCAAGATGCATCCCGAGCATGTCAATGATTACCCTCTCATCAGTGCTTATGCTATTTACTGCAGTCCTCTGAACATCTATGACGCCATATAACTTCTTCCCCACAAATATGGGAGTTGCATATTCACATCTGATATCCTTATTAACATATATGTATATCTTTTCCTTTCTCACATCGGGAGCATAATATGATGTGTTATTTCTTGCAACCCATGCGGTGATTCCCTTCCCATTTATCGGTATATCAAAATTCGCATTTTCATATCCCCTCTGTTTCACAATCTTAAGTTTATCTCCCTCTACCCTGAGAATTGCAGAATTTCTGAATCCCAGTACATCACAGAGGAAATTCACAATCCCCTCATAAATTTCCTCTTCTGTCAACTCAATTTTCATCTCACCAAAAAATTTGCCAATGGCAATCAGTTTATCTTTCATATCTTTAAGGGGTGTGATATCTACAAGACTTACCATATCCGCTTTCTTACCTTCCCAGTCTATAGGGGATGCTTTTAACTGTACCCACAAAATTCTTCCATCCTTTCTAAGTACCTTTATTATATAACTCTCAGGAACCGGAAGATTCATCATCCGTCTTCTGTAATTTGTCAGGAGAATCTCCCTCATCTCTGGAGATACAAATTTGGTGAATTTTTCTCCTATAACTTCCTCAGGAGCATACCCCGCCCTGGTGTTGAATTCATTGTTAGTGAATACTATCTTCTCATCCTGAATAATTACAACACCACTACCCACATTATTAAACAATTTTTTGTACTTCTCCTCCTCTTCTTTTATCTTATCTTCCATACGCTTCCTCTCTGTAATGTCTCTAAATACAACAAGGTCTGCATTTTTTCCTTTATATGATACTATAACCCCATTTACATCAAAGGATATTTTTCTACCATCTTTTGTGATTACCTCAACTTCATAGGGCTCTATTTTCTCTCTTGTCATCCTTTTCATAAGGTTCTTTCTTAAAACCTCCTTACTTTTCTCAGTTAAAATATCCAATTTCATAAAATTCTTACCTATTATCTCATCCCTTTTACATCCAGTTATTTCCTCTACCCTATTAGTAATATCAAGAATAACTCCTTGAAAATCAACTATTACAACAGGATCTGCCATTGTATTAAATAGTATCTGAAACTGGTTTTTAGCATCTATTATCTCCTCTTCCATACGCTTCTTTTCTGTTATATCAATAATGACTCCTATTGTCCCTGTTATTTTTCCCTCCATGTCTCTCAATGGGGATGCGTAAATCTCAACATAAATGATTCTTCCATTTTTTCTTACAAAGGAACACTCATACACACCACTTATTCCCCTCTTCCTCCTTTTTGTTCCTTCCATCATTCTCTTAAATCCTTCTTCCGTGGCAAAATCCATTATCCTCTTATTTATCAACTCATCCTTTTTATATCCTATCATCTCAGCAAACTTTTCATTTACAAAAGTAATTCTATTATCCAGATTAGTTGTGAATATGCCTACATTGCTTGCATGAACCAATGATTTATATCTTTCTTTACTTATTTTTAATTCCCTGTATAATTTTGCATTTGCAATTCTCATTGTTAACTGACCAGCAAGTGTCTCTATTGTTTGAATATCTTCATTTCCAAATGCATTTTTTCCCTTGCTCTGAACAGTGAGAACACCAATAACCTCATTATTGTGAATCAGAGGTACTCCTAAAAATGAAAGCATTGGTTCGCCTATCAAACGAATATTAGAAGGCAGTTTTTCTCTTTCCACATCCTTTATATACAGTTTTTCTCTATGAACTGCAATCCACCCTGTGAGCGAGGATTTATCATCTAAATCTATTGTATGTTTTTCATAGAGTTTCCCAGTGTTAGCATTTGCAGTAAATTCAAATTTAATCTTTTTTTCCTTCTCATCCACAAGGGCTATTGTGAAAGCATCTAAATTTACAATTTTCTTAATCCCATCATAGGCAATTTTGAAAATTGTATCTAAATCAAGTGATGAAGATATTCTATTCCCAAACTCATAGAGCATAAACAATCTCTCTTCCTCTTTCTTCCTATGAGTTAAATTCTTAGAAATAATCACCACAAATTTTCTGTCACCAACTTTAACAAGATTTGCTGAAATTTCAACGGGTATTAAATATCCCTTTTTATGAAGATTATATGTTTGGACAATAAAATATTTCTTAGTTTTCAGTTGTTCTAAGAAAGATGGCAATTTCTTTTTTATGTCCTTTGGAATTATTAAGTCCACACTCTTTCCAATGAGGTCATCTTTTTTATATCCAAGCATTTTTGCTGCATTTTCATTCAAATCTATAATTTCACCATTTAGATTTTCTATGAATATGGCATCAGGAGAATTTTCAACAATTTCCTTATAAAATATATCCCCCCCCATTAATGCATTTTTTGCCCGAGAGTTGAGGTAAATTTTTTCAGGTTTATCACTCATTGATAAAAGAATACGACAAAAGATAATTAAATTTTCCCCTGATTTTATCAAAGGAGATAATTATTATTTCAATATATATTCGCACAGTTCCTCTACCCGAAAGGGTTTGTAAAAAACTGTGAATTTTTCAGTCTTGAATTTTTTATCACCTGTAATTATAATGATTTTTTCCTTGCCTTTTTTCTTTACAATTTCAGCAAGTTCAAGTCCGTTCATGAACGAAAGATGATAATCAAAAATATAAATATCATAATCCTCCTCCCAAATTTTTTTGAGGGCTTCCTCAGAATTATATACCTTATCCACATTTTTTATACCTTTTAATACAAGTGCATTTTCAATTAAATCTCCCACGAGTGGGCTATCGTCCACTACGAGGACTTTCATAGACAATAATACATGTCAATAGTATTTAAAACTTATAATGAGCATGCTCTTTTTCGCTCTTAATATATCCCAATTTTTGGATTTTCATTTTTGATAATAAGAATTTAAGGAATCTCTCAAATATTTAAATAGACAGCTATCCAAAGTGAAATTGTGATGAAAATGAACTGGAAAATTGTAGTTGGATTGGTGATAGTGGCAGGGATACTGGCAGTGGGAATATTTGCAATGGGAACGCATACGAAGATAACAAATATAAGCGTCCTTGACGGTGGCAATAATACGGATGATGGACCGCATCCCCCAGGTGGAGATGGCTCTTGGATAATATGGAACCCCGGATATCAGGTTCTTGATGGACCGCATCCCCCAGGTGGGGATGGCTCTTGGTAATTAAATATTTATAACTGCAACAACCTTTTTCTCTCCTTTTGCTATTTTTTCATAATTTTCCACATATATGTATCCATACTTCTTGAGATAATTCATTGCCTCCCTTGAGAATTTCATAACAAGGTCATCCCTTCCAATCTTTGCAGCCAGTTCAATTGCTTTGTCAAAATACTCCTTCCCCTTTTTCTTATCACCGAGATATGCGTAAAATGTTCCAAATGAATTGTAAACATAGGACAACTCATCAGGAGAATTTAACTCTTTGAATATTTCTTCACTCTTTTCAAGATATTTCTTTGCATCAAAATATTTTTCCTTATACATACCCCAGTTAGCCATTAAAAGATATGAATGTCCCACTCCCCATTTATCCTCAATCTTTTCTGATGTTTTCATACTTTCCCTTATATATTTTTCAGCCCTGTCATCATAAAGGTCATAGTAAATTAAGCCAATATTTCTGACTGCATTTGCAAGCCCTGATAAATCACCGCAGGCATCAAAACATTCTCTTGCTTTTTTGAAATGTGAAACTGCATCTTCATATTTTCCATCTTTTCTTTCCATTAAACCGAGACCATTATAGGCATACCCAATAACTTTTAAATCTGCTGTTTTTTCAGCAATTTTTATTGAGTCCATGAGATATTCTCTGGAATCAGCCATATTTCCTGTTTTCATCATCATTATTCCAAGTACATAATATGCCCTTGAAACTATCCTCTCATCCCTTATCTTCACAACATTCTTAAATACATCATTAAGGGTTTTTATTGCATCTTTATATTCACCTCTCTTGCCCAATATCTCCGAGATGCTCACAAGAGTTTTTGCATAGAAATCCAAATCCCGCCCTTTTGAGAGGAATTTTGCCTTTTTGTAATTCTCCAGGGCATCATTCCATTTTCCAGAAATTCTGTATGTGTCTCCTATAATTCCGTAAAGTTGCCATTCATGGTCATCCACCACCTTATCATAGTGATTGAGGATATCAATTGCAAGTTTTCTTATCTCCCCTCCCCTCTCCAATAGATGCCTTTCATAATTCTCACTTAGCAGTATATTTGCCCTTACAAGTTTTCCAGCATGAGTATAATGATGCACTGCCTCAAGAATATCGTTAACTTCCTCATAATATTTTGCAGCCATCAGATGATATCTCTTTCTCTTTTCATCAGTTAGATGCTCATAAACAAATTTTCTTATTACTCTGTGAATTGTGAATTTCTCGTATTCCATCTCAAGGAGTATATTTTTATTTATGAGAGAATATATGGTAAAGTACTCAAAATTGTTGAGAAGGAGAACATTCATCTTAAATGGCTTTCTGAAAACTGATATAAATTCAAGTGCCTCTCTTTCCTCCCTTATAAGTGTTTTTATTATCCCTTCAAATATGAATTTTCTCAAGATATCGTAGTCCTGATTCCTTGCAATTTGAAGTATAAGAGGATTTCCTCCGTAGTTGGAAATCATCTTCAATGCTTTTTCTTCTGTTACACCATGCTGTCTCAACATTTCCAAAGAATCTCGTTCATTTAACTCCCTAAGTTTTATTTCCTCCACATAACCTAATCTGGAAGGTGATACTATATCTTCAATATCTGTTCCACTTAATATGATTTTAAAATTACATCTCCCATCCACCAAATCCACAATTTTTCTCAAAAATTTCTTATTTTCCATGTCCGCATTCTCCACATTGTCAAATATCAGAATTTCATCTCTGAGTGATTCCTTTATAAGGAGAAGAGCATTATTCCACTTCAGCTCCTTCTCTGTAGAAATAGACACACTTCTTACATATTTCTCAATCTTTGGTATCCCGATTCTTGAGAAGAAACCTGCAATTTGATAAAGAATATTTTCCGCACTTTTCCATTTCTCAATCTTTATAAATAAAACATTTCTATTTTTCAACTTCTCCTTCACAAATTTTAATAAAAATGTGGTCTTCCCAATGCCCGATATTCCAGTGAGTAGAAGTATATTTTTATTTGAGTTAATCCAATCCCAGATTTTATCCAGTTCTTCCTTTCTTCCATAGAACTCTCTCACTATCAAATTCTCATCTATGCTGTGAAATGCCCTCTCCCTTTTTCTGAATATTGACACAAGGTCCAGATTTTTATTTCTATCAAGATTTATTGCACAGAGAATAAAATCAATTCCATATTTTTTCTGAACATCTTTGAGACGCATCACCTTTTTATCCCCAGAGAATTCTATAACATTCACATAAATATCTTTAATTTCTTTTTTTATTCTATTTGCCTCAATCACTCCATTATTCATTAGAAAATACACAGTTCTCCTGTTCTTCACACCATTCACATGCAATTTTTTAGATGATATTAATCCCTCCTCCATGAGTTTTTTCATCTCTCTGGGAACATTGTTTCTCCCAATACCAACAGCGTCTCCTATTCCCTCCTGAGTAAGGGATTTGGGAGCAATAAAATTATCTATATTATTTGAATATTTAGAAAGATGAAGGAGTATCCTCTGCTGATTATTTAAGTATTTTCTTATCATATTATGATAAAATAGTAATTCTACTATATGAATTTTTCCCCACAAAATCTTGTCTGATAATTTTAAAATAAAAATAAGAATTTAACAGGATGCGGAGGGCCGGATTCGAACCGGCGAACCCCTACGGGAGCAGATCTTGAGTTGAACCCTTTTCTTAGAAAGAAAAGTGTTTTATCCCCAAAGAAACAGGTTTATAAGAACTTTATAGATTATTCAAATTATAGAAGTGAGTTTATTAAATGGTTAAAGGACAGAAATAACAATGTAAAATACACTAAGGATATCATATCCTACTTGGATAAATATTTACTTGGAAATGTTATTTACTCACCTTTAGAGGTATCAAAGATAAGGAGAAGGGCATCCTCTAAAAAGAGCATAACCATAGCAATAAGAACGCTTTTAAATTACTGTGAGGAGATGGATTTGTTGGATGAGGATTTCATAATGAAATTAAGAAAGCCACTAAAGACAATAAGGAGCAATCCAGATAATTATATCCCAAGTGATAAGAAGATCTTAGAGACCT
>CAZVSZ010000005.1:0-26154 GCA_964630095.1 uncultured Thermoplasmata archaeon
ATAGAACGCATTTTCTGCAGTTTTTTATCTCCTCTTCTATCTTCTCCATGGAATCTCCAAATGAGTAAAGATTCAATTGCATGGGTAGATATCGGAAAAATATAAATTAATATCTCCATGAGGGGTTATGGACTGGATATATGAGAATCTAAGAAAATTGCGAGAAAAGAAGCCAGTAGTGCAGAATATAACCAATTTTGTGGTTATGAACACAACTGCAAATGCTCTACTTGCAATAGGGGCATCACCCGTAATGTCCCATGCAAGGGATGAGTTAGAAGAAATGCTCAATATTGCAGATTCACTTGTCATAAATATTGGAACCCTTGATGAGCACTGGATAGCATCAATGGAGAAGGCTGTTAAGGTTGCAAAAAATCTGGAAAAGCCAGTTGTTCTTGACCCTGTTGGCTCTGGGGCGACAAAATATAGAACTGAGACTGCATTGAAATTGCTTGAAACTGGAAATATAAATATACTTCGTGGTAATTTCAGTGAGATTCAATCGCTGCTTGGCACTGGAAAAACGAGAGGTGTTGATTCATTCTCCTACGATCAGGAGATTGCGGAGAAATTAGTTGTGGAATCTGCAGAAAAATTCAATACAACTGTTGCCATAACTGGAAAGATTGATTATGTGAGTGATGGAAACAAGATTTTCATGGTTGAAAATGGAAACTCGCTTTTAACAAGAGTTACAGGAACTGGATGTATGGTAACTGCAATTATGGGTGCATTCCTGCCCGTGGATATTCCCATAAGGGCTGCAGTATCCTCCCTTGTTATATTTGGAATAGCATCAGAGAAGGCGTATGAAGAATCTCCATATCCTGGAAGTTTTCATGTCAAACTATACGACTGGCTTTACAGGATTGATGAAAAATTAATAGAAGAGCGAGAGAAGGTGAGGGAAATTGGAATTGAGAGAGAAAATTAAATTGTATGTGATAACTGACAGGAGATTCAGGAATGAAATAGAGACTGCAAAACTGGCACTTGAAGGAGGGGCAACATCAATTCAGATGAGAATAAAAGATGCTCCCACTAAGGAGATGATAGAAATCGGAAAAGAAATAAGAAGAATAACTAAGGAATATGATGCTCTTTTCTTTGTGAACGACAGATTAGATGTTGCCCTTGCAGTTGATGCGGATGGTGTTCATCTTGGACAGGATGATATGCCATGCACAATTGCAAGAGAAATTGCACCAAATTTGATAATAGGAATATCCTCCTCCAACTTTAATGAGGCCATTGAGGCGGAGAGAGACGGGGCAGATTACATAGGTGCTGGAAGCGTTTTTCCAACCAACACGAAAGAAGATGCAAAATTCATGGGGATTGAAGAGTTGAAAAGAATTGTAGAAAATACACATATTCCCATTGTGGCAATTGGTGGAATAAATAATGAAAATGTGAGGGAAGTTCTTAAAACTGGAGTTGATGGAATTGCTGTGATTTCTGCAATAGTTGCCTCTCATGATATTAAAGAAGCAACCAAGAGAATGAGAAAAATTGTAAATGAATTCATATAATTCTCAGTTTCACCTTATCTCCTATATTAATATCAAAATCCCATTTTCTTGGAATTATTTTCAAATACTGGAAATTTAGATAAAGGGATATGCCAATTAACTCTATATTTTCTAAGAAAAATGAAACTTTTGAAGATTTGATATGTGTGTAATTTCCAAAATCTTCTATCTTTTTTCCTATTATTTTCCCATCAAGAATTATATTATCTCCTTCAAATTTACCGATGATGCCAGCATGCCCGTAATGTGGAATTCCGCCTTCTAAAAATCCATAATTTTCTTCATTTCCAATAATTATAGGAGATAATCCTTCATTTTTCATCTTTACCAATATATATTTTCCCTTCTTAATTATCCTGACCATTCCTTCCTGATTATTCCTCTCCACAAATTTTATTCTTGATAAAATATCCTTGGAAATATTCAATTTTTTCACACCTCTCGCACGGAGAAAATTTTCATTCTCCCTGATTTCAAAATGAATATGGTAATCTGTCCATCGTCTGAATGTGGGACTATCCTGTAAATACCCTAAAAAATCTCCATAATCAAATTTATCACCTATTTCCATTGCTGGCTTTAAATGTAAAATTCTTATTATTTCGCCATCACTTTCAAATCCAGATATATGCTCTCCATGAAAATTCCTGTAAAATATTAGTTTTCCAGAGAAAGGACTCAATATTTCTCTTCCCTTGGGATATATATCAACCGCACTCATTTTCCAGTGTGCATAGTAGGGACTGTTTGTGAATGAGAAATAATAATTATCAGGAATTTTTAAAGATATATTATTAATTATTTTAATCATTTTTCTCGCCTCATAACAGAGAAGTAAATTATATCTCCAAGAGTGATGAAATATCCATCTCTCTCTTTTTTCATATACTCTTCTTCAAATTTTAAATTCTCCAATTTGAAATTTTTATTCACTTTTAAGAATCTGTCTATGACCCCATGGGTTTCATCGGGATTGAATGTGCAAACTGAGTAAATCAAATATCCATTCTTCGCAACATAATTCCTTACTTCTTCAAGTATTTCATACTGCAATTTTGGATATTTTTTCAAATCTTCCTGATATTTTGCCACTGGATTTCTTGCCGCGGCACCTATTCCACTGCAGGGAGCATCCACTAAAACTACATCAAAATCCCTTTCATTTTTCCATAATTTTATATCCGCACTGTAATTTTCTGCTCTTTTTCTTAAATTTTTCAATTTTCTCTCATCCACATCATAGGCATAAATTTCCTTTGTATTTTTTGATAAAAATGCAATTGATAGACTTTTCCCTCCACTTCCGGAACAGTAATCAAGAATCTTATTCCCGAAATTCATCGTTATTTTTGATAGCATCTGACTTGAAGAATCCTGAACCTGGGCAAGATAATTTTTGACCACCTGCGAGTATCTGCCGCGGGATTCTGTAATCACAGAACTTTCGGGTAAATATTTTTCCGCTTTTAATCCATCCTCTTTCAACTTTTTAATTACATTTTCCCTATCACTCTTTATCAGATTCACAGAGAGATGCGTCTCTGGCTCTCTGTTTATTATCCCTACAAACTCTTTGTATTTTTCTAAAATTTTCGCAACTTCTTTTGACGATGAATATCTTATCTCAAAAAATTTTTTCGGGGGAATTTTTTTCTCAATTTCCTCATAATTTTCTCTGTTTTTCGAAATCTTGATGTAATTTTCCCCGCTTTTCTCCATTTTTTTCTCCTCTAAAATGAAATCATAGAATTTCTTGAATCTCACAAAATCATGAATCAATTTAGCCACCTCTTCCCTTTCCTCAAGAGTGAGATGAGAATGAGGCAGGATATCACGCATACACCTTGCCATATTTCCCTTTTTCAGCCATTTTCTTATGATTTTCAGGGCAACATCTTCAATCATCTCTCAAAATAACAATCCATGATGTAAAAACTTTTTCCCATAAAATTTGTTGTTATTGGAATCAAGAGTAGTAACACACGAGGGATTGGTTTGTACTTCATACATCCTTTTGTATCACTTCTGAAATTTTTAGGGGATTTTTTACATACTGGTAAATCTTTGTTATGGGTTTGAATTTAGCCCCGTGATAGTAAATAGCATCTTGAATAATGTCTTCAATTAAATTAATGGAAAACAACGCATATTTTGTTTCGTCTAATGGACTTTCTTTAATTGATGAATTATAAAGTCCATTACTCTGGTTATGGTATGAGTTAATTAATTTCAATAATACTCCAATCTTATTTGTCAATTCTTTTAATTCATTTTCCTCAAAAGAGGAGATTTTTGAATAAAGAAAATCAAGAGAATAGGTAAGCATGGCAATTTCCTTTAGATTTAGTTTTTTATTCACATAACTTAGAATATATATGAACCACAACTTTACATTTTCAGGTATTTTATGAAGATGATCTAAAATAAAACAAACCTTAAAGAATCCATCCAGTGTTTTTGGCATAATTTTAACTAATTTTTCCTCATCTATAACACCTTGTAATTCTTTTGATAATTTGTTTTCCCAGATGTTTAATAATTGATACTGAAAATTCAAAATAGCAATTTTTGCATCTATACTCTTAATGATAGGAGCTAAAGAGTTGTCCTTTGTTAATATAATTTCAAAATCTTTCTTTGGGACTCTATACGCCTGCCGGCTACCCCAAGCTGGAACCACTCCTATTTTCCCGTGTTTTGCTATCCATTCTGGTTTAATAAAAGCGTATTTTAAAGAATTCTTTAAAATATAAAGAAATATCCTATCTTCATGGGGAATTCTTTCTCCCTTGATTTTCTTTGATACCTTTGATAATTTAAAATCAAAAAATGCTAAATCTTCTTTATCTGCATACTGGAATTCAACAAATAAATTTTTATCCTCACTTATATGAACTATAAAATCTGGTTCTCTTGTTACTCCACCTTCTCTTAAAAACCATAAAAATTTATCTCCACCATATTTTTCAACCTTTATATTCTTCATATCTTTTTTATCAACTTTTATTCCTTCTATCTTTCCTTTTTCAATTGCTTTTTTCAACTTCTTTTCAAGCCACTCCTTTATTTCCAATTCTGCGATTGCTTTCTTTTTCATATCTCTTCTGTATTCAATATAAGTTCTTGCCTTTATATCACTAGATTGTGCATATATTAACTTTGCATTTTTCTTCACCATATTTTCACCTCATAACAATTTTTGCTGAAAGTTTTTTATTCTTTCCTTTGCTTCTTTAGCTATCTCGGGGTTTATTTCATAACCAATTCCATTTCTTTTCAAATCTCTCGCTGCTACCAATGTGGTTCCTGAACCCAAGAACGGATCTAATATTGTCTCACCTACATAGCTGTAGGCCTTTATCAACCTGTATGGTAGTTCATAAGGGAAGGGTGCAGGATGATTCCTATTTTCCCCACTTTTCTCAGGTTTCATAAGCCACACATCAGATTTTTTAATTTTAATCCAGAATTCCTTATCTATTTTAGATATTTCTTTCTGTTCTTGAGTTAAATGAGAATATTTTTTATAGTTTTTAGGTGCAGGTTTTTCAAACTCTAATATGAATTCATGAGCATAATTTATGAGTATATTTCCAGGATAGGGATATGTTCCAAAATGTGCTTTTACTGAATTTGTTTTGTGCCATATAATCTCCCTCCTGAAGACAAATCCAACACTTTCGCAAAGATCTATTGTTTTACCAACCAAGTTTAAACTTTTAAATCCCTGTTCTGTTCTAACCGGCAAATTCATAATATTTATGAATGCTTTTCTTCCGGGTTGCAAAACTCTAAACACCTCTTTCCATACTTTTCCTATCTCATTTAGCCACTCGTTTAAATCATGTATATCTCCCAAATCCCCTTCCAAGGAATTTTTAGAATAAAGTTTTGCATTAAAATATGGTGGAGAGGTAATTATCAAGTGAATTGTGTTATCTTCTATTTCCTCCATTTTTCTGGCATCTTTTACATATATCACCTGGGTTGTTTCATTCACGGATAGAATATTTTTTATTTTCATGATTTCATTTTCAGGTGATTTTTTAGAGACTACAACTTGATTTTCTATAGCTTTTATATCCTTTAAATCAAATCTGTATTGCCCACTGGCAGATTTAAAACCATTGAGTTTTCCAGATTTCAATAAATTATAAACTTCTCTTACGCTAATTCCTAAATATCTGGCAACCTCCACCGAAGAGAGATATTTTCTTTCTTTATAATCATCCATTGATATATCACCCTACATTATTTTCTCCTGCATTTATTATCAATGATTTCCTACCATATTAAATTTTTCATGGAAACTTTTTAAAATTTTGTTTCCTTTGAGGTTTGGGAAATATGACATTAAAAAAGATATACGGTGCGATTCTCGTAATTCCCCTTTTGGGAGGCATTGCAGCAAGATTGCTCAGGGTATCAATAGCGTTCATGCTGAGAGACTATGGCATATCCATATTTGACATATCGCTTCTATCCTCAACATTCATGCTCACAAGGGGCATAATATCCCCCATTGCTGGAAAATTTGCAGATAGAGGATACAGAAGATTTTATCTTATAATAATTGGTCTTCTTGGACTTGCTCTTGATTCATATCTTTATCTCCTCATTCCCTATCCCTACATGCTGATTTTGAGGGGACTGGACGGCATGTACGGAGCAATGGTATGGCCGAGCATGCAGGCTTTCGTTCATTTCTCATCTCCAAGAGAAAAAAGAGCAAGGTTGATGAGCCTATATTTCATTATGGGAAGTGTGGGAATGGCAGTGGGTTACATAATCTACAATTTCCTTCTTGGCAATGTGTATCTGGCGATATATACGGTAATCACCTTTCAGATTTCAGCGGCGATAATTTCCCTTCTTTTCAGAAATTTTGAGAAGGAAAAAAGTGAGAAAAAGAGGGAGAAAAAATATGAAAAATTGCCAGTGGAAATATATACGCTCACATTTCTTTTTGGGATGTTCATGGGATTGGGCAACGAGGTGATATTATTTTATCTTGCGGAAGTAATGTTTCTTGGAAAATACCTATCTACAGGGATTCTATTTTTAGCGGGAATATACGCTCTTTACGGGAGTTACACAATGGGCTTTCTTGCCGATCATCTGGGACTTGAAAGGGCAATTGTTATCGTTGCGGCATTTGGATTTGTGAGTTGCCTTTTCATATCCATAAATCATCTGTTTTTTGTTATTCTCGGTGCATTTTTATTTTTCATAGGAGGGAGAGGATTCATGCCCATCTCAAGAAGTTACGGAGCGTCAAAAACGAAGAAGGTAGGAGCATCCCTTGGATACATAAACATGGCATCAAATTTTGGAGCGGTTGTATCTCCTCTCATCGGTGGTGCCATACTTGACTTTTTTGGCAAGGAAAGTTATTTTATTTTTAATATTTCAGGTGTTTCCTTCCTCATCATCGGCTCTTTTCTATTTCTCAATGCAATAATTTTGAAAGAAAAAAGAGCTTTTTCGGAATAAAATTTTTATAGGGGTAGGGTTTTAGGGGCGTAAGGTGAATAAGATATGAGCAATGGACTTTACACTGCGAGAAAATTAAAAGCGAAAAGGAAGGAATTTAGATGGAGTGATATGTATTATAAGAGGAGCACTCTTAGATTGAAAGAGAAGAGCGACCCATTGGAGGGCTCTCCCCAGGCGAGGGGTATAGTGATAGAAAAAGTGGGTATTGAGGCAAAACAGCCAAACTCAGCGATTAGAAAATGTATCAAGGTTCAGTTAATAAAGAATGGTAGAGTTGTCACAGCATTTGCACCTGGGAATGGGGCAATAAATTTCATAGATGAGCATGATGAGGTTCTCATTGAGGGTATTGGAGGAAGATTAGGACGCTCAAAGGGAGATATTCCAGGGGTTCGCTATAAGGTAATAAAGGTAAATGGAATATCTCTTTCTGAACTTGTTCGTGGAAGAAAGGAGAAACCTGTGAGGTGATATCATGGAAAAATTTCTACTTTTTGGAAAATACTCAACTGATGTGACTATAAATGACCCTGGACTTGTAAAATATATAAATCTGGATGAGAAGATTGTTCTCCACTCTCATGGAAGGCATGTTAGGAAACATATGGGAAAGGGAAATGTGAATGTTGTTGAGAGGTTAATAAATAATATGATGAGAACTGAGAAATACACGGGGAAGAAGATGAGTGCATACAGGGCAGTAAAAAAAGCATTTGAGATCATAGAGAAGAAAACAAAGAAAAACCCACTGCAAATCCTTGTCAATGCTATTGTAAATGCAGCACCCCGTGAAGAGGTAACAAGATTGAAAATGGCTGGAATAGCAGTTCCCAAGGCGGTGGATGTTGCACCTCTGAGAAGGGTGGATATTGCTCTCAGGAATATTGCCTTGGGAGCAGTAAAATCCACATTCAGAAATACAAAATCAATAGAGGAATGTCTTGCAGATGAAATCATAAAAGCGTCCAAAAACGATGTTTCAAGTTATGCAGTATCAAAGAAAGATGAGGTGGAGAGAGTTGCTTCTTCAGCGAGATAAGGTGAGTTAAATGGGAAGGAAAGAAGATAACATAAAAAAAGCAATGAAAATAATGCATCATATTGAATACATAAGAAATATTGGAACTGTTGCCCATATAGACCATGGAAAAACAACACTCAGTGATAATCTTATTGCAGGAGCAGGGATGATGAGTGAAGAACTTGCAGGAAAACAGCTCGTGTTGGATTTTGATGAGCAGGAGCAGGCAAGGGGAATTACCATAAATACTGCTGCAGCCAGCATGGTTCATGAATACCAGGGAAATGAGTATCTCATTAACCTTCTTGATACTCCAGGTCATGTTGATTTTGGTGGTGATGTAACAAGGGCTATGAGGGCTGTTGATGGTGTTATTCTTGTTGTCTGTGCAGTGGAAGGCGTGATGCCTCAAACTGAAACTGTATTGAGGCAGGCATTGAGAGAGAGAGTAAAACCAGTGTTATTTATAAACAAGGTAGATAGACTGATCAATGAATTAAAATTGGACCCTCAGGGAATGCAGGAGAGGTTCGCAAAAATCATAACTGAAGTCAACAAATTAATAAGAAGGTATGCCGAGAAAGAATACAAGGATAAGTGGATGGTTCGTGTAGAAGATGGAAGTGTTGCATTTGGAAGCGCATACCATAACTGGGCTATAAGCGTTCCATATATGAAGAAGACTAAGATAACATTCAAAGATATATATGAGCATTTAAGGGATGAAAAGCAGAAAGAATTGGCAAAGAAATCCCCACTTCATAAAATTGTTCTTGATATGGTAATTCAGCATCTACCGAATCCTGCAGAAGCACAAATTTACAGAATTCCAAAAATTTGGAGGGGAAATTTAGAATCTCCAATAGGAAGAGCAATGATGAAATGTGACCCAAATGGACCTATAGGATTGATGATAACAAAGATTGTGATGGACCCCCATGCTGGTGAAGTTGCTGTGGGTCGTTTATTCAGCGGCACATTGAGAAAGGGAAGTGAGTTGTATATCTCAGGCATGGGTAACAGAAAATACAGAATACAGCAACTGGCTATGATGGTTGGGCCAGATAGAATACAGGTTGATGAACTGGATGCTGGAAACATACCAGCAATAATAGGATTAAAGGATGCAATTGCAGGAAGCACTGTAGCCTCCATCCCTGATATAGAATCTTTTGAGCCAATGAAACACTACACAGAGCCTGTTGTCACAATAGCAATTGAGGCAAAGCATACAAAGGATTTGCCAAGGTTAATAGATGTTCTGCGTTCGCTATCAAAAGCAGACCCGAGTTTAAAGGTTGAAATAAATCAGGAAACTGGAGAGCATTTACTTAGTGGGATGGGAGAGTTACATCTTGAAGTGACCGTGTATAGAATCACGCATGAGTATAAGGTGGAGGTAATAACATCAAAACCCATAGTGGTTTATCGTGAGACCATAGACCATAGAGGAGGACCTTTTGAAGGTAAATCCCCGAACAAACATAATAAATTCTATTTAGAAGTTGAACCTCTTGAAGAAGGGGTTGTTAAGGCAATTACACAGGGAGAAATCATGGAGATGGATAGGATAAAAGATAAAAAATCCCTTGCAAAGAAACTTGAAGAAGGAGGTATGAAAAGAGAGGAAGCAAAGAAGGCTGTTGCAATTCGTGGTACAAATATTCTTCTTGATATGACATGGGGTGTTCAATATCTAAACGAGACCATGGAACTTGTGAAACAGGCATTTCTTGAAGTTGCAGAAAAGGGTCCTCTTGCAGCGGAGAAACTGTATGGAGTAAAGGTAAAACTCATGGATGCAAAATTACATGAGGATAGCATTCATCGTGGTCCTGCACAGGTTATCCCGGCAGTGAGAAATGCAATTTATGGTGCAATGTGCCAAGGAAATCGCCTTCTTCTTGAGCCAATTCAGAAGGTCTATGTAAATGTACCTGCAGAACTTGTCGGCCCTGTAACAAGCGAGTTACACCAGAGGAGGGGAGTGATAGTAGATATGGAGCAGGAAGAGTATCAGACAATAATCCACGCAAAAGCACCTGTGGCTGAGATGTTTGGATTCGCAAGTGCCATAAGAAGCGCTACTGGAGGGCGTGTATTATGGAGTACTGAGAACGCAGGATATGAGAGAGTTCCTCATGAATTACAACCCCAGATAGTGAGAAAAATCCGTGAGAGAAAGGGATTGAAACCTGAGCCATACGATGAAAATTACTATGCATCCACATGATTCTTAAATTTTATGAAAAACGATAAGTTTTTTATAGAAAATGTAATATCGCAGTAAATTCGGTGGTATAACATGCGAGGAATTAAGTTTAAATTTAGCAAACACAAAGATGCAATCGTGGAAATATCCATTTTAGTATTCATAATAGCCCTTGCTTTCTTTTTAAGAACATACTGGGCTGTGGGACCGGCGATTCAATATGGATATTCAGTTTCTGGAGGCTCTGACTCATACTATCATGAAAAAATCATATTTCATATACTTGATTCAAGACATCAGCTTATTAATGACCCCATGTTGAATTATCCAATAGGAGTAAATAATCCGAGACCCCCACTTTTTCACTGGGCGATAGTGCTCTCCAGTTACATTTTTTATCCATTTATGGAGATCCATGATGCTGCATTATTAATGCTTATTTTGTTTCCAGCAATATGGGGAGCGCTAACAATAATCCCAGTGTATCTAATAGGAAAAGAAGCATTTAATAAAAAGGTTGGGTTCTTATCTGCTTTACTCCTTGCCACAATGCCAGCCCACTTGATGAGGAGTGTTGCTACTCAGGCAGACTGGGATGCTTTTGATTTATTTTTCATTTCACTCTCCTTCTATTTTTTCCTCAGAGCATTAAAAACGGTAAACTACAAAAAATGGATACATGACTGGTTCAAAATAAGTGATGTAAAAAACGGACTATTGATATTTTTCAAAGAGAATAAGAAATCAATGATATATGCTTCTTTAGCAGGTACTGCAATGGGTTCCCTTGCCCTTGCATGGAAAGGTTACACATACGCAGAGGCAATTCTATTAGTTTATCTTTTCTTCCAGATATTTATTAACAGGTTCCGAAATAAATCAAATCTCCATATTGTTATCCTCATGCTAATTTTTACAATCTTTACTTTCGGCCTTTCTGCTCCTTGGTACATTATGACGCATAGACTCGGGCAGTGGTTTGATATTCCTCTTCTTCTCATGTTATTTGTATTGTTTCTTGGTGTATTCTTGGAGGTCACTAACAAATATCCATGGACATTTGTATTCGGAGTTTCTGCACTGGGAATTGCTATTATTTTATTAATTGTAAATATTTTCTTCCCGTACCTCTGGAGCCTTATTATAAGTGGCCAGGGATATTTCGTGAAAAGCAAATTATATTCAACAATTGCAGAGGCTCAGCCTGCAACAATGGGTTCTCTTGCCATGTCATTTGGAGTTGCGCTTTTCATCCTTGCATTTGGAGGTATAATTTATCTGTTCTATCTCATAAAGAAGCACAAGGAAGAATACTACCTATTCTTTGTTTTCTATTCAGTAATTGCAATATATATGGCAATATCTGCAGCGAGATTTATATTCAATGCAGCACCTGCATTTGCTCTTACTTCTGCAATTGCGTTAGTGTGGCTTTTAGATATTCTGAAGCTGAAAGAAGCGGTAAAGGAGTTTAAGGGATATCAAAGAGGGCTAAAGAAATCATTTAAGAAAGTGGTGAAATTCTCCCACATTGTTGGTATCTTATTCATTGCATTCATTGTGATATTGCCAAATGTGTGGAGTGCTGTGGATGCGGGAATACCGTACGAAACAAAGAAAAGTTACGACAAGCAAATCTATAACATAATGCCCTCCTTTATGAGACCAAATGGCTCAACATACAAATCCTCATCTCCCTGGTATCTTGGTGCCTTTGGGTATTCGATACCAAAAGAGACATATCCATGGCCAAGGGCTTGGAAATGGTTAAGTGAGCAGGATAACTCATCGCCCCCGGAGGATAGACCAGCATTTGTATCATGGTGGGATTATGGATTTGAAGCAGTTAGAGAGGGGAAACATCCCACAATAGCGGATAATTTTCAAAATGGTTATCAGATATCCGCACAGATTATAACTGCGCAGAACGAAAGTGAGGTCATATCTCTCTTCATAGCAAGATTATTGGATGGAGAATATAAAGATGGTCATTTAAGTGAGAGATCCATGAATATATTGCAAAATTATTTGGGATCTGATAAAGCAAGCAAAATTGAGGATATAATGAAAGAACCATCAAAATACAGGGGTGAGGTGCTGAACAATTCGGATAAATATGGTTACTATTCAAGTGATATCTCCGATGTAAACACAAAATATGCTGCAATCAAAGGAATTCTTTCATACCTTCCTGAGGAGAGGTTGATTAGGATATACGATGATATAAGAAATGTGACGGGGAAAGATATAAGATACTTTGCAGTGGATTATCGCCTATTTCCATTTTCCGGTCGTAATACGGGCATATTCTATGCTCCTGCAAAATTAGGGGATAGAAGAATAGAGCAGTTTGGAGGTACTGTAGTTCCCTATGATTTCTATAAACTGAAGGCTGTTGATTCCTATGGCAATGAATATAATTTAGATAAAGTTCCTGCAAATGTTAGAATTGTAAATTATAAAATTGAATACCAGCCAATGTTTTATCACTGTATGCTATACCGGACATTCATAGGGTATTCGGGTTCGGATATAGGGCAATCTAATGGAATTCCGGGATTGAGTTACAATCTTCAAAGGTATTATCCCATGCAGGCATGGAATATGACACATTTCAAACTTGTTTACCGTACAGCATACTGGAATCCATATAAAGATTATCAGAACCATTCTAAGGACTGGAAACCAATACCAATACAGCTTGCTCTTAAATATCAGAAAGAAAATAAAGGAGTTGTGGATTTAAACCCACCTGCATATCAGGTATTACCAAATGATGTTGTGATGGTTAAATTTTATGAGGGTGCGGTGATTAAAGGAAGAATAACACTCACAACCGGAGAACCTCTAAAACATGTAAGAGTCACGATATTAGATGAGTTTAATACCCCTCATGCAACCGGATTCACCGATGATAATGGCTATTATAAACTTGATGCCGTTGCAGGAAATCTCACCCTTGTAGTATCCACAAATGGTAATTTGAACAAACTTGATATGATAGAAAAAACAGTTCTTTATCAAACAAAGCTTAATGTTAGTGAAGAACAGGCAACGCGTCTTAAACCAGATTACTTTATTAATAAGAATATAGTAATAAAGCCAGCAAATTTTGATGGGATTGTGTATTTTGATGTAAATGGAGATAACAAAATCACAGGCGATGATGTGAAGATTTCAAATGGTTATTTAATATTGAGGAATTATACCTATGGATATGAAAATAAGACAGAGATAAAGAATGGAAGCTATGAAATTAATGATATACCTCCACATACATATGGTATTGACCTCATTCTCAATGGCAGAAAGTTCCCCAATATTGAGAATGTATCATTTAGTTCGGGGCAGAATCTTACCAAGGACATAAGTCTCAAACCTTCTTATATCAATGGAGTCGTAAATTATGATAATGGAACCCCTGCACCAAATGCCACGGTGGAATTACATGGGCTATATGTAAATTATGTTACACATACCGATAACCATGGAAATTATAGTATAATGGTTGTACCCGATAATTACACGGTTCTATCCCACCTACATGATTATTATTCTGATAAGGGGGTGGTAGTTGTAAATCTCTGGAATTATACAACAAATTACAACATGACATTAAGACACGCGTTTAAACTATGGGGTACAGTGAAATATAATGGAATGAGAATAAAAAATGCTATAGTGAAAATAAAGGGGGAGCTTATTCCTCATAGCATATATATAAAGAAAAGTGGAAATAATGGAAGTTTTGATTTGAATATCCCTGCTGGGATATATAGCATATATGTGATAGCATTTGTAAACGGGGAGAGAACGGTATATTTTAATGTAATTAAGTTGAATAATGATATGAGTCTTAATATAAATCTGGAAAAAGCATATAAGGTATACGGGCATATAGAATCCATAAAACATATTTCTGAAATTGAATTATCAATATTCTCAGGGAATAAATTTTACAGAGGATTTGGGAATTTAACGGGTTATTACGAAGTTTACCTCCCGCGGGGGAAATACAGCATGGGAATACTTGCCTTTGATGAGAATAACACACCATATTTCAACAGAGAAGCATTCACCCTCAATGGAAATAGAAATATAGATATTAATCTGCATAAAGCATATAATGTTACGGGATATGTTTATTTTGATAAGAATGAAGATGGGATGAGGGAAGATAATGAAACAATAAAAAATGGACTGGTTATGCTTGGTGATTCTAATGGATTTTATGAAGTGAGAAATATACCTCCTACAGGAAAATTCATGCTTTCAACAACAATAAATTATAAGATAAGTGCCATGGTATTTGGATATGAACAAAAAAGCGTCTCCAAGGGCAATGTAATCATGGAACCCGCAAGTATACTTGTTCAGGGAAAAGTATTCATGGATGGAAAAAATAATGACATTCCTGTAAATATAGTGTTTAAATCTGATAACTATGTAAAAGAGATTAAAAATGTTACCTCCTCTTACTCGGTAAATCTATTGCCAGGGAATTATACAATTTATATGTATGGATTTAACAGAACATATTCTCTTCAGAGTAATAATCTTAAAGTGAATACTGGGTTTGAAAAAATTGAAAAGAATTTGAATTTTAGGGCATTTGCTCATGTAGAGATAATCTCAGAAGCAACTTCAGTTTACTGGTATAAAAATGGAAAAAATGTCTCTTATGGAAAAAATATAGATATCCCTATAGGAAATTACACTGTATATGCTAAAAATGAAACTTGTTCAAATATCACAACCATCGCAGTATATGAAAATGAAACTGTTGAAATAAACATCAATCCAGCGTACTTTGTTTATGTAAACATTCTCAATTATACAGGAAATGTAAATGTGGTTCTCCATTCTCAGAATGGGATTATAAATGTGGGAGAAAGCATATTTTTACCAGAAGGATACTATAGTTTCAATGTTAATTTTGTTAAATTGCTAAATGGTGTATATTATAATTATTACGCAAATAAGTCGGTGTATGTGAATGGTAATACGACAGTGGCCCTCAATATTCAATCAAAGAAATTGTTTACCCATATCTCTGGAAGGGTAAGTTATGGTAATTCATTTGCATCAAACTGCATCCTGAGAATGATATCTGTAGAGAAAGGAAAGAATAACGTTAGTTTCAGCACTAACGGTAATGGATATTACGATGGCTTTATAACTCCTGGGAGATATATTCTCTATGTATCTTATTTCTATGGTGATAAATTGCTCTCAAATATAAGCGAGATAAATATTGATAGTTCTGTTATGAATCTCAATGTAAATCTCAATGAGGGATATATATTGAGTGGTGGTGTTTATTTGAACAATGAAATTCAAAACGCATCTATAAAAATTGAAGTTTATGATGGATTTATTGAAGTTAATTCACAGGGATATTATTCGGTAATATTGCCCCGGGGAAATTATAAGGTAAGTGCAGAAACTTTTAGAGAAGAATATAATCTTAGGATAAGATATTCATTTGATAAAGATATATATTTGGTGGGGAATTATCACCTTGATATACCACTTGTAAGAGAAAGTTATCATGATTTGGAGGTAAAAGTGATTTCAGGAGACAATATTGCAAATCCAAATGGAACTGTTGGGATTTTGGTGAATATTAAGAATAAAGGGAATGATTTAGAGAAGGTTAAATTTGAAGGAGTGGGGGGATGGAATGTTGTTGGCAATGCAAATACGGAAATATATCCTGGAAATGAGAGAGACATAAGTTTAGTTGTTAAAGTTCCCAAAAATACGAATTCTGGGAGTGAAGAAATTCATCTCAGAGCATTGTATTCTGGACAAACAAATGACTTCTATTTTAAGACCAATATTACTAAAACTTATTCAACATTCTTAAATTCAATACTGAAAGAATGGAATAACAATTCATTAGTTTATGAAGTAAGTGTTGAGAATAAGGGAAACACAGGAATGAATTATACTATTGGGGCATTGAATATGATGGAACTAAAGAGTAAGGGATGGAATGTGGAATTGTTTGTAAATGGAGAGAGAAAAGATTATATAAACATATCCGCCCATTCCACAGGTAAATTTGAAGTGAGAATATATGCTTTGAGGGATGAGCCATCAACAATAACACCAGCAATCATATTTGTGGAAGGGGAAAAGGCATATACAATAGATCTTCAACTTCAATATCCACATATAAGCTCGCTTCTCTATGTGAAGGGAAATAACATACAGAATTATACTGGCATTGAAATATCTCCATATTACTATGCGGTATGGGCAGTGGCAATAGGAATTGGAATCTCTATGATAATTATAGGGAGGAGAAGAAAATGAAATTTTTATATTCTTTTATGATTGCATTCCTATTTTCTCTATCTTTCATAGGAATGAGTTCTGCCGATACCTATGGAGCAATGCATGTGGAAGGACCAACCACTGTTGCCACAAATGACACTGTCCATTATACAGTTATGATAAATGGAGTATTTGATACTTACAAATGCTCACTTCTTATTGGAGGAAAAAATTTAACGGGTGCATCTCCGTTGAATCAAGTAGAGAAAACAAGTTACGATGGTAAATTTAAATTTGATATTCAAACACCAGATTCACCCCAGAGGATATATCTGTATTTTAAGGGGTATGGGATTATAAATTCTACAAATCAAACAAAGATATTTGAAAAGAGATTAAGTGTGAATGTGAAAAAACCATTTATGATAAATGTAAATATTAAAAATATAGAAAAATACCCAATATCAAATGTGACTGTAGAGTTCTATGTGGACGGGAAGTATATTGGAAGCACAGTAATAGATAAAGTATCATCAAATTCAACAAAAAATGTGGTTTATAAATGGGTTCCCACAATATCTCGGGGTTCTCATAAATTAATGGTAAAGGTGAGCAGTGGAGGAGTAATATTTGAGAATGGAAAAAATTACTATATAAAGGAGATATACTATGGAACACCACCGTCCTATGAATGGGTACTTTATTCAGGTATTGGAGTAATAATAGTTTTATCATCTCTTCTAACCCTTATGCTCATGGGAAAGAAAGGGAGAAAGCATACAGCAAAACCAAAATGGAAATCATAAATATAGTTTGGCAAAATATTCCTTAACTTTTGAAATATGCTCATCTCTCTTTTCAACAGGAAGAGCAAGGTACCCTATTAATGTACGAAATCTTGAAAAAATGGGTACATCGTTTATATTCACAAAACCCAAAGATTTATAAAAATTAAAAGAGTTCTCTGTGAGTGGTTTTGTAATTATATATTCAGATACCAAAGAAAGCCCGAGGAGGAAAATTTTGTACCCAATTTTTTTCCCTCTTAATTTTTTATAGGTTTCCTGTGCTCTCAGAACATTGATTATCTCTGGCATCTCTTCCCATGGGTCTATGTATATGAATGATATAATTTCGTCCTTAAATACCCCTGTTATAAAAACAGGGCGAGGAAATTTTCTAAGCCATATTTTAAATGTTTCTCTATAATCTCTGATTCCATATAACTTAAAAAAATCAAAATCTGCTATTTCAAAATCATCCACCTCAGATGCTTCTTCAATTAAGTAATATTTAAGAGTAGAATCTTCCGCAAGAATATTCAAAAAAAATCACCCAAAAAAAATTATTGAGAAGGATAAACAAGCCATACTGCCGCATTGTTTCTTAAAATCATGTTCAGTTGTGTTCTTGAGATATTCGCCTTTTCAAGAAGTATTGGAAGCCATTCTTCAGGTGCAATTATCTTTGATCCGTCTGGAGATACCGTAGCAATATGTGCCACATTGATCTTTTTACCTCCAACCATTATTTTATCTGCTGCCGCTTTTCTGTATGTCTGTATAATTATATCTCCGGTTTCTATTGCCGTTGGGGTTATCTGAGAATTATAATACGATGCCACTTCCTTATGTATCTTTGGAAACTCTCCTATCCTCTTTGTGTATTCTTTCCATCCTCTCAAAAATGGACTTTCAACGGTAACCATGCAGTAATTGGATATTGCATTTACTTTCTCAAATGCGGATAGAATGGATTCCCCCTTAACAAGGGCATTTATAAAATCTTCCCATTTCCCATACTCCTCTTCAGGCATGGTCCTTGCGAGAGAGTATGCAAGACTCATTAGGTAATTGTTCATCCCTGATGCTCCCTGTTTATCCGCAATATCCTCCAAGAAAAGATAGGTTGCTATGTCCACCATTGGATTGTCCAGTATCTCTTCCATTCCCTCAATCTTTTTCATTCTTCAGTCACCTCCCCCTTCAATTTTGCTCCTTTCATCACAAGTGCAAACACGCATGCATAATTTCTCAGTAAACTACGAACATATTCCTTGTTTATTCCAATCTTCTTCAGGTTCTCCTCATCTATTTTTGTATCTCCTGTAAATCCACGATTCGCAAGTTGAAGAGCCTCTAATGGCTGTCCTGCTATGGTTATATTCTTTGCTACTTCTTCTCTGAATTTTGTATGAATTATACAAAAATTGCACACTGCAACATCTCTATATGTCATATTGAATTCATCTGCAACCTGCTTATCTGCCTTTGGCAATTGTCCAACGCTGTATCTGACACGGAGAATTGTAGGCTCAAATA
Organism: uncultured Thermoplasmata archaeon; assembly: GCA_964630095.1. GTDB lineage: Archaea > Thermoplasmatota > Thermoplasmata > Thermoplasmatales > Aciduliprofundaceae > CAZVSZ01. The sequence goes on from CAZVSZ010000005.1 coordinate 18,868, forward strand.
CACATTTCTCCAACGCGTATAGATATCCGACAACATCACCATCCACATCCGTTATTGCAAGGTCCGTCAGTGCAACCACATTTCCCTCAATTGAGAAGGCTGTTCTACCTTCTCTGAGCGCTACATTGAAAGAGGGCCATCCCATATATGCCTCTTTTCCCATTCTCTTTGCCAGATTTTCTCCGACTCTTAGCCAGTACTGTATTGTTCCTTCAACACCTGCCTTCTCACTCATATCTTGAATGAGCGAGACCAGTGCTACATCTAACATTCTTTTTCACCTCCTTTTATATTTTTTACCTTTTCCATATCTTCTTTCTATCAACATATTCTCATTAACCATCCTCTCAAGAATGAAACTTAAAATATCCCTATCGTAGTTTGTTCTCTTTCTTAATTCCGAGAAACTTATATTTTCATCACCTATTGAATCCAATATCTTTCCCTCAACTTTATCAATGGAATAAATCCTCCCATTAGATTTTAGAATATGCTCTTTCATCTGATTTAAGAATTCTTCCACCATCTCTTGGGGATATTCTATTTTATCCACTTCAATACCCTCTAACGGTATGCTCTCCAATATTTTCTTCATCAGATTATTCTTATAATTTTCAATATACGGAGTTATGCTCTTTAAATTCTCATAAATTTTTTCTATCTCCCCATATATTTTATTTAACTCATTGCTTAACCCATCTACCTTTGATTCTACTTCACTGAATTTTCCAAGAATTTTTTCCTCCTCCTCTTTCCTCATTGTCAGGATTTCTTCCCTTAAAGAACTCTCAAGATAGGATATGTCATTTTTTAATTTTTCAATGTTTCTTTCATTCATTTCTACACGCATTCTGTTTTCTGTTGTGGTCTCTATTGTATATTCCTGCCCCTTCGTTCTCAGGAGTGATGTGAAATTCTTCGGAATATAATTTGGGATATATTCTTCAATTTTGTTCATGATTTCTATATATGTCAGATGAACCTGCTTTGGGGATATTAATTTTTTATCTATTGCCCGTGCAATATCCCTTGTTATTATTCTCCCATCCCTATACTTGAATAATTCTGTGCCACTTGTTTTTGTTCTGACATCCTGTAGAACATCAATTAATATTCTTTCTGAATCCTGAATACCTATTAATTTCCTTAATGAAGAAACAGCATCATCAAGGGTATATTGATACACAAGTTGTAATATATTTGCGGGAATTTTCCCAACATCAATTCTCTCTTCTACACCAACAATTTCTTCAATACCTTTAATTTTTTTAACAATTTTATCAAATTTCAATGTGTAACCTCTCAGTTCTTCAATAATTCTATTAATTCTATCATAATCATCTTTCATATCTCCAATTTCCTTTTTTATATCTTCCATCCCCTTAGATATCTCATCAAATTCCTTTTTTCCATCTTCAATCCTCTTATTCATATCCTTTATACTTTCCTCTAATTTACTTTCTATATCCTGCCTCATCTGTGTTATCATATTGTTTGTCACACGATTTTTTATATTTTCTTCCATCTCCTTAATTTTCTTCTCAACATCCATTTTTCTCACACAAAACTCCTTATCATCTTTTCAACATCATCCATCCATTTCTTGTAGTACTCATCTGCCACAATACCCCCCCTCATATCTCTGATTTTCTTGCTAACTCTCTCAATTACAATGGGCCACAGATCATCTGTCATATACTGTGCTGCAGTTCCAACCTCATTGAAGGTGAGAGTTAGAATCTCATCAACCATACCCACGCCAACAACATCCGCTAATTCCTTTTTTAGATATTGGAGAATTTTCTGATTTTTCCTGTACTGCTTTGTATAGGCGAATTTCTCAACAAATAACTGTCTGCTTAGAGAGTGGAATTCTTTTTTTATCTCATCTGGATATTTATCTACCTCTTCTCCCGATAACGGTTTTAACTGGAAAATATGGTTCACTATCTTGCTCCACTTCATAACAGATTTTAATAAATTTTGTAGTTCATCATATCCAATTTCATTTATTACCATTGAGGCGAGAAAGGAAGAATCTCCAACCTGTGAGATTATGAAAAAGCCCTCGCCATATTGCTCAACTGATACCATCATGTTTTTGCTTTTTAATTGAGAACAAATCTTGTGGAGATTGCTCTTGAATATGTTCAGGAGATAATATTCCCTTGCATTCAACTCCTCTGGTATTATTGAATCAAATATTCTACCATCCACCCCCACAAAGAGAATAATGTCCAATTTTGCCTCTTTCACCAGTTTTTCAAGGGCAAGATGAATTAGAGAGCGAAGCAGTGTAACATCCCGTGCTTCCATTGTTTTTTCCAATTTTTTCCCTGGCAACTTATCTCACCTTTAGCCCGTAATAATCAAATATGATTTCTATAATTTCCTCAGGCGAATATGGATATTTCCACCATTTCTTTATATTCTCAATCTTCAATATCACATTTGGCGGTGCCTTGAGCATCTTTGCAGTTTCTATTGCATCATCAAATACCTTCTCGTAATTCTTCTCTTCCTCCTTCTTCACCTCAAGCGGTGTGCTCCTTACAACAACTCCTGCTCCACGCACAAATATGAAGGGATAAACTCCCTCACCATGCTTGGTCCCTCTCATCTTTATTATTTGAAGAGTTCTGTTGAATGCACCTCCCACCGGATAATAATCAAGATGAATAACACCATCCGCCAGATACACAGGAGTTAAAACATCCTCTCCAATGGTTTCTCCAGGCTTTGCATGCTCTTCCACCGTGGCAAGAACAACTCCAAGATTCTTAACAGTATAGAATAATTTCCCTATTAATTCTCTCTGGAGTAGTTTATCCTTTGTTGCCCATATCACAGGGGTTAACGGGTCAACAACAATCCTCGTTTTAATTAGATAATCACTTCTCGCCTTAACAAGTGCGGGAAGTTGCTCTTCTATCATCTTTTTAAAATTCTCACCCTTCAAGTGTATGAAGAACAGATTCTGCTCATAATGCTTTTTCATATCAAATCCCATCAATGCTGCCTCTTCCATTATCTGCTCCGGGGATTCTTCAAGGGAAATATACAATCCCTGCTCTCCTCTCTCAATTCCATGCATTATAAACTGCACTCCAATTGTTGTTTTTCCAGTACCACTTGAGCCAACTATAACATTTGCTGTTTTGTCTCTAAATCCTCCTTCTATTAGCCTATCCAATCCATATATTCCTGTTGGAAATCTATTCATCCTTATTCACCTCCTTTTTAACAACTTTTGACATGAGTTCTGCAAAACTCTTGCTTTTTTCAGCCTCCTTTACTATATTAACTACCTTACTTTCATCAATTTCCTCAACTTCGTTTTCTATTGACTTTGAAAAAGCCTCTGCAAATGATTTTGCAGATGCAGTGACCTCTGATATCTCGGATAATTTCTTCCATGGTCTTTCAATCTCTCCAATTACTGGAGATTCTCTTATCTCTAAATATTTTTTCCCCAAAACAGTGAGTTTTCCATTCTCAATCAACTTGTATCTTTCAAGGATTTCCATCCTGAATTTCTTGCCCCTTATCTTTTTCTTTTTTTTCAAACTTTCAAGTATTTTATAATCATTCTCTTCCACAACATATTTCAGAACTCCAAGAGGATTCATCTCAACGAGAAATTCACAGTGCTCGTCCCCATTATTCACACACTTAATTTCATGCACTTCAACAGGTATATCCAGATCTTTTTCAAAGAACATCTTAATTGCATCAGAGGTCACATAGCATGTCTTTCCCCTCACATCTGAAAACATTTTTGCGATTGGCGAGTCTTTGATATTGAAATGAATTGTGAATGTGCCAACCTCCCCACATCTCAAATTACCAAGCCCGATTTCTCTGAATACCCCCCTCATATATTGAAACAGAGGAGTTCTCTCAACCTGAAGAGGATGGGTGCTCCTGAGCATTAACCTTATCTCACTTGATGGAACCCTGGATTTGGCAACTACAGTATTTATCGCAGCCTCAATTTGTGTTAATTTTCCGAATGTGTATATCAATTTTGCTATGCCTGAATCCATTTAATCCCCTCTATATAGTGGTAAAGAGCATTTAGAATATAATTGTTTCTAATCGTAAATTCAAGACTGAGATATCCACGGAGTGATATTTTCATCTTATTCTTCTCAAGAGATATGCTCTCTATATGAGATGAAGAAAGATATAACCATTTTCTTGATTTTATCAGAATTGAATCGGGAGAGAGATATAAACTACCACTCCCCTGCATAATCTCGTTATCCATATCCCTTAGTTTGTAATTCACATTGCAAAGGCGGTATGCATACATACATTAACATTATCACATGGTCATATATAAACTTTTTCCCATTTTCTCTCTCAATTTTTGTATGGTATAATTAGTAATTCAAAGAGCCAGTGTTTAGAAAAATTTGTATGGTATAATTTGTAATTATATTTCAACTCTAAATTCCACAATCTTTCCAATCATAACCCTCTCTTTCCGATATTTCACTATATTTAAGAGGATAAAATCGCTCAGCGATGACACATCATCATATACATTCTTGTAATTCCTCTTGGTTATATTCTTCATTTCCTTTATTGAAATTGGTCCCTTCTCATTCAAAATTTCTAAAATCTCAAACCTCTTGGAAGTCAAAACATTAAAAATTTTATTATCCTCTATTATTGTCTCTTCTTCAATATTATCATTGTTTCTTATTGCCTGTAAGATTAAAAAACCCTCTCCAATCTCTGGCTCTGTGCATTTTTTTATCTTTAATTGGTTCACTATCTTCTCATATCTTCCAATTCTATCTCTTATGCTTCTCTTCAATATTCTTTTATCTTCCTCATCGTATTTTCTTTTTATTATCAATCTCATATCATCACCTATATGTTTGATATATCCATGGCTATTATGCTCTTTCTGAAAGTTTTTATTAACTTTAAAATTTCTTCAAAACTTCTCCTTGGAAATTCCTTATCTCTTACAAAATTACCGTTCTCATTGTATATATCCATGTGCTCAATTCCACCAATATTATCCCATCTCACAAGCGGATAACATCTTCTCCCATTCTTAACCTTGTACGAGTAAATATAGTACTTCAATTTTTCATTCTCGTAATATTCCATGGATTCTGCAATTTCTCCTCTTGCTATGAATACCCTCTTTATTTTCAGCATCTTCAATCACCTCAGATTATAATAATCTCCAAATATGAATTTTAATCTTTTAATTACATCTTCAACTTCCTTTCTCACTTTCTTCTCCTGAACTATTCTCCTATCTGAAATATCCTCATCCTCCAAAATTTCCCCTGTGAGAAGGTAATTGAGCATAGCATATCCTATTTTCCTATTGTAATTTGTGTATCCCCCTTCCTGAATCATCATAAACGGCTTTTTGTAATTTTTCAATCTTCTCATTATGTTTGTAAATCCTTTAATTGTTAATGTCAGTTCTATATTCTTATGAGAATAATGGGGGTCAAATCCATTCTCTCCAATTATGAAATCCGGAGCATAATCTTCTATTATTGGGTCTATAATCTCTCTAAAAAGGATATCATATTCTTGGTCTCCAGTTCCAGTGGGAACAGGGATATTTATAGTTGAGCCAGTCCCCTCTCCACGACCAATCTGGTGCATGAATCCTTCATGAGGATAAAAATCCTTTGGGTCACGATGAATGGATATTAGAAGAATGTTTGGAGATGAGTAAAATATTTTCATTGTCCCGTTTGCAGCATGGGCATCCCAGTCTATGATTGCAATTTTTTTCACTCCCTTCTCTATTATGTGCCTCGCTACTATTGCAGCATTGTTCAAAAGGCAGAAGCCACCATACATGTCCGAGGAGGCATGGTGCCCCGGAGGTCTTATAAGTGCATAAGCAAAATCATAATTCATATCAAATACTTCATCACTCGCAATTATAGAGGATTCTGCTGCTATTAATGCTGCCATGTAAGAATATTTGTTCAGATAGGTGCTGTCCCCCAAATAAGTTGCCCCTTTTCTTGACATTCTATCTATAAATTCAAGATATGTCTGTGTGTGAACACTCAGGACATCTTCAATTGATGCTGGCTCTCTTATATCCATTATCTCTATCTTATCTCCAAGATTTTTCTTTATATACATGTAAACATTTTCAATCCTTTCTGGATTTTCAGGACTGCCCTTTTGATTATGGTAAATATGCGTTGGATTGTAAGTCATCAGTATTTTCATCCACTCACCTTTTTTATATAATCCATCCACCTTTTCCTGTCTTCAATCTCATTACTTCCTATAAAATCTTTCAGAAATAAAACTGCTCTACGCAATATCAGTGCCTTTTTTACCATATCCTCCGGAACATCGTCCATTTCTTTTATATTTTCCCTCATATCCTCATATAATTCTTCATATTTTCTCAGCATTTCTTCTCTCCTATCCGAGGTTATATCCTCCTTTATCTGGTATTTTTTTCCTTCTATATCAATCTCATCAGGTATCTCTATACTTATAACATTCGCTATGTCGTCTATTATTCTTATTGCCTCTTCACTTTTCATTCTTCTCCCTCGTCATCTCTATTGCCTCATCTAAACTTATCTCCCCTAAAGCCACTTTTCTTGCAAGTTCCCTTGATATTGTTATCACCCCCTTGCTTTTAATCCTGCTCTTTCTCTGTATATCCCTTATGTATCCTCCCCTCACAACTATATTTACCTTCTCTCTTATCTCTCTTCCCCTTGAAAGGGCAATTACTCTGGCAGATTCAATGTTCCTGTTCGTGCTCTTTTTAGTTGTGTTTCTCTCATCCACAATCTCAACAGTGTATTTATCTATTATGGAATTTACAATCCTGTTGCGATTTACAATATCTCCATTTCCAACCTTTACAATAATCATCTCTGGCTTATAACCATCATAAATCTCATCAATTTTTTTCCTTATATTCCCTATACTCTCTAATTGCATTTCTTCCACTATTTTTCCATCACCAATTACAACCACTCCCGGTTTTGGACCAGGGTCTATACCGATAATCAATTTTGCAAATTTCTTTTTTCCATAAATATAGGATATTACTTTTCTCACATCATTCTCATCCCTGCATTCTATTATACCATCTCCTCTCTTAAAATCACTGAGTATTATGTCTTCATTGTCATCATCCTCTATAATCTTAAATGGTATGTCTCTGGACCTCAAAATCATTGCTATCCTGTATTCAAGACGTTTGTCTCTTATCAATAATCCTACCTTCACAGGGCAAAATATGCTTCTCAGATATTTATATTT